>JAYTON010000502.1:0-4369 GCA_043747725.1 Saprospiraceae bacterium | reverse complement strand
CGCCAATCGTGCAAATAACAGGAATTAGGATCAACGATTCAGCTTATACAAAGCAAGGCGAAGTATCTGAAATAAAAAATATGACACTCGCTTATGAGGATAATACGATTGACCTTGAATTTGTAGCCATAGAATTTGGTGATTCGCCTTCCAATCGCGTCAAATTTAGATTAGACAATCTCGATGCCGAAGGCAAATGGTTTGAAATGCCGAATATCAAACCGCGTTTTACTTATTATAAACTACCGCCGGGTACTTACACCTTTCGGATAAAAGGCTTTAATTCGGATAGCGTTGAGAGCCGAGCAGATAAAACACTGGTTATTCGCATATTGCCGCCTTGGTATTTGACATGGTGGGCAATTATGCTTTGGGGGCTCATTGCGATAAGCATTATTTATGGCTTTGTACAATGGCGTTTATATGTCTTGAAAAAAAGAGAGGAATTCAAACAGAAAATCCTTCAAACGGAAATGAAAGCCCTCCGTGCTCAGATGGATCCGCATTTTCTTTTCAATACTATGAACTCTATTAATGCCTTTATTTTGAAAAATGACAAAATGAAAGCAAGCCGTTTTTTAACAGATTTCTCTCATTTAATTCGCAAAATCCTTGATTTTTCTAAGGAAGAGACCATTTCTCTTGAAAAAGAGGAGGAAATACTGAGGGGGTATCTCGAAATGGAAGCTATGCGTTTTGACAATAATTTTGATTACGATATTACCATCGACGATGCCCTTGACCCGTGGGATACGCAAGTGCCGACCATGATTTTGCAACCTTTTATTGAAAATTCTATACTGCACGGTATTCGACATAAAACTGAAGGGCGCGGGAATATTCATATTCAATTCGTACCCGATGGCATCGATTTTTTCAAATGTATCTTAGAAGATAATGGCATCGGAAGGCAAAAAGCCGCCGAAATCAATAAAAACGTCCGTCAAAAATCGTATGTTTCCAAAGGCATGAGCATTACCAATGACCGTATTGATATTTTAAATCATCAACGCGAGAAAAAAACCGAGCTACTCGTTGAAGATTTATATACGCCTGAAAATCAAGCCTGTGGCACCCGCGTTACTATCCGAATCCCGTTTTTTTAATAAAAAAGTAAATCGCTAAGGCATTTACTTTTTTATTCCTAAAAAATCTCGCATTTTTGTAAAAATTAATACATGTTATTTAAACCTGTTAGGCTATGTTTCTGATTTATTTAAAATCTAAGAAACCGGCAGATGTCACCTACTCTCTATGAAGACAATTATTATTGACGATGAGTTATCAGCGCGCACAGCATTGGGCGAACTACTGAAAGAATATTTTCCAAACCTTGTGCAAGTGGTGGAATATTGCGACAATCCGGCAACGGGTGCGGAAGCTATCCGTACACACAAGCCCGATGTGGTTTTTTTGGATGTAGAGATGCCTGAACAAACGGGTTTTGAAATGTTGAAAGGTTTAGGATTTCCTGAAATTGACTTTCATGTCATTTTCAGTACCGCGCATAGCCATTATGCCGTGCAGGCTTTTCGTTTTAGTGCCGTTGATTTTTTGCTTAAACCTGTTAAAATTGAGCAACTAATTGAGGCGGTGATGAAAGTTAAAGAAAATATTGTCCGCAATCATCGCGAATTAGATATTGAAAAATACAAGGCGTTGATGGATAATATCGTCAAAGAAGAAGATAGAACCCATTATTCAAACCGCCGCATCGTGCTGCCTACTTCAGATGGCACGCTGTTCGTAGATTCTGACGATATTTTAAGCCTTGAAGCAGATGGTAACTATACAACTCTTTATTTTTTGAGTCAAAAACCCATTTTTTTAGCACGTAAATTGGGCGATTTTGACGATACTAACCCATTTCTCAGAGTGCATCGGTCGTTCAGTGTAAACCCTAAGCATGTAGTGAAATTGATTAAAACAGATGGTATCCATCTTATCCTCCGCGATGGCTCATCAGTGGAAGTTGCACGCAGCAAAAAGGAGGAAGTTCAGAAATTTTTTAAAGATTTTTTTGAAAATTAATTTCACATACCTTGCAATTCATTGAAATACAATGTTTTTTGTATTATCTAAAATTTTCTATTTTATTATTCAACCCATTGTTTGGCTTGTCGGTTTATTAGGTTTCGCTTATTTTACTAAAAATCAACAAAAAAGGCAGCGCATACTGAGGGGTCTCTTTTGGGGCATTGTTTTATTGACTAACCCTTTTCTGTCCAACCGTATTTTTCACGCATGGGAATATCCAGCAGTACCGATGCAAAGTATGAGAGATACTTTTGATGTCGGCATAGTGCTGGGTGGATTCAGCACATTTGATGTATATCCATCAGCCGACCGCTTGAATTTTAACCCCTCAGTCAATCGGCTGACAGACGCCGTTTTATTATACAAAAAAGGATTAGTGAAAAAACTGCTGATTACAGGAGGCGACGGGAGATTGGTTGGCCAATCAATGAATGAAGCGGACGCCACTTTTGCTTATTTAATGGATATGGGTGTTGTTCAAAATGATATTCTCATCGAAAATAGCGCTAAAAACACAAGGGAAAATGCCGTTTTCTCTAAAGTTTTGTTGGAGAAAAACGGCTTGGGTCATGCTCGATGTCTATTGATTACCTCCGCATTTCATATGAGACGCACTATTGGTTGCTTCAAAAAAGTCGGTATTCCTTTTCAACCATTCCCAGCCCATTTTATATCTGAACGGTTGGAATGGAATGCCTCAAGCACGTTTATACCCGATAATAAAGCATTTTGGAATTGGGAAATATTTATTAAAGAATGGGTAGGGTATGGGGTGTATTGGTTGCAAGGTTATATTTGAAGGGGTTAAAAACATGAAAAAACGTCTCAAATTTTGCATAATACAAAATTTGAGACGTTTATGAATAAATGAATAATTTTAGTAAATTCAATGATTCGCATTAAACTACCAGTTACCCATTATTTATGAATGAGAAACATGTTTCAATTCTTTGATACGGGCTTTCTTACCAACCAATTCACGCAAGTAGTATAATTTTGCACGACGTACTTTACCACGTTTCAATACTTCGATGCCATCGATACTTGGTGAAGAGAAAGGGAAAATACGCTCAACACCTATGCCGTTAGAAATCTTACGAACAGTGAATGTTTTATTAGCACCATGACCCTTGATTTGAATCACATCACCCCGATATGCTTGGATACGTACTTTATCACCCTCGATAATTTTGTAGTTCACAACTACATTATCACCTGATTTGAATGCCGGAAAATTTGTTTTCCTTGCCAATTGATCTTGAACAAAACTGATAGCGTCCATTGTTATTTTTCTTTTAATTTATCTCTAAAATTCTCTAAAATTCTCTAAAATATACCCTCTTTCAAAAGGCTCGCAAAGATAGTGCTATCTTTCTAATCAACAAAACGTTTTTAATTTTATTTATTAAATTTATTGAAATTATCTAAACAAAGTAACGAAGTCTTTTTTAACAACGACTTGGTTTTTAGGCGTTATATAGCGCAATTCATAAATATAGATGCCTTCAGGCGATGGCTCACCGACATTATTTTTCTGACCGTTCCACCCCTCAGTAGGATTATCTGTTTGGAATATTTTTTCTCCCCATCGGTTCAAAATTGTTAATTGAAACCTTTTTAAGCCATAAATGAAGCCTGTGCCTTTGAATTCGTCATTCACCGTATCGTAATTGGGCGAAAAAGCATTCGGCATAAAAAATGTCACTTGCGGTTCAACATATACAGTTTTGATAATGGAATCAATACACCCCTCAGTATTGAGCACATATAACTTGATTTTTTGCTCACCTGTATCTTTGAAAATATAGCTCGGATTGGGCTTGGTGGAATAGCCGGTAGTACCTAATTGCCATCGCCAACTGACAGCTTTCGTCGATTTATCCTCAAAAGTGATATTCGGTTTCAAATTGCTGATAACCTTGGGTTCCCAGTCAAAATCCGCCTTAGGTACTGGTCGGATTTTAATCCAATTATTGAAAAATGCTTCTTTACGACAGCCTATGGGTGATGTTATCGTCAAACGAACGGGGTAGGTGCCGGGCTTTTCGTATATATGAGAAGGACTAATGGCTTTACCAGTTGTGCTGTCTCCAAAATCCCATTTGATGCTATAAGTGCTGTCTATGGGCTTCGAGCGATTGTTGAAAAATACTTTGCCGGGTGCACAACCGACGAAATTATCAGGCTCTACAATGATGATGGGTGGCGCGGGTTGCCAATTAAATGTCATAGTGGTATCGCCTTTGCAACCGTAGCGGTCTTTAGCACTTAACTTAACGCTTTTCAACCCAGGCGTTACGAATTGATGCAAAGTTTGGAGTTTATTGCTATC
>JAYTON010000501.1:0-1572 GCA_043747725.1 Saprospiraceae bacterium | reverse complement strand
CAAAATCAGGATGGTTCAATAAAGCATTAAAAAGTGTATTAATCCCAACAAAAATGGTCGGGCGATAAGTCTTTATATCTTTAATAACGGCGGGTAAATCCCGTGGATTGGGAATCAAAATATTGCGCGCGCCCATGCTGAAAAGCCCCATACAATTGACAGTAAAAGCGAAAATATGGTACAAAGGCAACGGGCAAAATGCCACTTCCGAACCATCATCTTTTAAAACAACTCCACAAGAACACCGCATTTGAAGCATATTCGCCACGAGATTGCGATTCGTCAACATGGCACCTTTGGATAAGCCTGTCGTGCCGCCCGTATATTGCAATGCGACTACATCCTCGGGCTTGGATTCAAAGGGTTTTATGGAGAATTTAGCTCCTTCTTTGATAGCGTGTTTAACTGAAACAGTGCTCGGAATATTGAATTTAGGCACCATTTTTTTCACTCGGCGCACCATAAAATTAATCAATCCACCTTTCAAACCGCCCACTAATTCGCCCATATTCGCTACAATCACCGTCTTAATTGGCACTTCACTGAGAATGGACTCCAAATGATAAGCGAAATTTTCAATAATCACAATCGCCGTTGCACCGCTATCGTTGAATTGGTGTTTCATTTCGCGCGGGGTATAAAGCGGATTGGTATTCACGATGACCAAACCCGCTCTCAAAGCCCCAAAAAGCACTATCGGATATTGCAAAATATTGGGCATCATAATCGCCAATTTATCGCCCGGCTCTAAGCCACGCGAGTGCAAATACGCAGCAAATTGCTTGCTATAACGGTCAACTTCATCAAAAGTCATGTCTTTACCGAAGCAAGTGAAAGCAATTTTATAGCGGTATTTTTTAAACGTAATATCTAATACTTCAAGTAAATTCTTGTACTTGTTAGGGTCAATATTGGCAGGCATATTTGCAGGATAATGCTTGAGCCAAGGTCTGAAATCAGAGGCAGCCATATTTGGATAATATTTTATTTATAATTGAAATTAATAGGTTAGCGAATTTTCACACATTAGACTGCAATATCGAAAATTTAATTGAAAACAAAATTAAAATTTGTGTATTTATCAAAATAAATGATTAAATATGGCTTGGCAAGCATAGGTAAAATATTGTTTTATGAAAAAAATAGTTTATCTACTGCAATATTATAATGTTGTTATCATTCAGGTTTTGAGTATATTGAGTAAGACTTAAGATTATTTTTTTACATTTATGGAAATATAAAAAATATAAAAACGAGCCATTTTTCACAATGGCTCGTTCTTTTTTTGATGTGATTAAAGTAAAGATTCGTTAATAACTCGGGTTACATTTAAGGAATCGTAAAACAGACAAATAGTGCCTGTGAAGTTTATTTCTTAAACAGCTTATGTAGTTGCATTTCCCCTTTATTGGTCGTTATTTTTACGATATAAATGCCTTTCGCCCACTCTGCTGCTTGAAATTGAGCGATACCCCCCTCAGGATTTCGGGCGATTTTTAAATCTATTTGATATAACTGTAAATGTTCTAAAAAAGGGAAATTTGAAATCTAAAACACTTAAAACTATAATAA
>JAYTON010000500.1:0-3015 GCA_043747725.1 Saprospiraceae bacterium | reverse complement strand
CGAAGGCGGCAAATTAGGCACGCGCACCACTATTGGCTTACCCATCGGCGCATTTTTCGGCTATAAAGTCATCGGCGTTTTTCAAAATGCGGAGCAATTAAAATCATTGCCCAAACGTCCGAACGAAGTAGCCGGAACAGATGTTAAAGTAGGGGATTTAATTTATGCCGATACAGATGGCGACGGGGTGATTACGAGCAAAGACCGCACATATTTAGGCAGTGCTATTCCGAAATATACTTTTTCTTTTAATATCGGTGCAGACTTTCAAGGCGTTGATTTTTCAGTCCAAATCAGTAGCGTACAGGGCAATAAAGTGATGAATGCCAAGCGATTAGCGCGTTTTTCAACGGGTAATTTTGAAAAAGCCTTCCTCAAAGGATGGACAGGCGAAGGCACGAGCAATTTTGAGCCGCGTGTCACGATAGGCGGACGCAATTACGAAGTGTCCGAGCGTTTCCTTGAAGATGGTTCGTTCACGGCTATTCGCAACGCTCAAATCGGCTATACCCTACCCCTCAGTATTTCGCAGAAAATTAAGCTGCAAAGCCTTCGGATTTATGCTGCCGCTACGAATTTGAAAATGTGGACAAAATATAGTGGCTATACGCCCGAAATTACCAACGGCGGCGATTCATTTTCGATCGGTATTGATAGAGGTGTTTATCCAGTAGCAAAGACTTTTACAGTGGGAGTCAATGCTACATTTTAATTGAAAATTGAGAGTTGAAAATTTAAAATTGAAGAATCTTTAAAATCAATTATAAAAAATGAAATCACAAATAATCAAAATAAGCCTACTCACCACCCTCCTACTCGGCGGTTGCAAAGACGATTATTATAATATTCAACCACGCGGCGAACTGACCGCAGAGAATTTTTTCAAAACAGAGGAACATGCTTTATTGGCAACCAATGCCATTTATAACGTGCTCCGAAATTGGGAAATTCATGTATTTGCCTTTATGGGTTGCACGGATATTATCTCCGACGATGCTGATAAAGGCAGCGAACCGAATGACGCTTTATTCCTTTTGGACATTGATAATTTGGCTTTCGATGCGGGCAATGTCGCCCCTGTGACGTTGTGGCAAGGGTATTACCGCGCTATTTTTAGGGCTAATATCGCTATCGAGCGCATTCCTGAGGTGGCAGGCAATGAAGTTTTGAAGAAAAGATTGATTGCTGAGGCTAAATTTTTACGCGCTTACTTTTATTTCAATTTAGTGCGTTGGTACGGAGATTTGCCTTTGATAACCAAGCAATTGACGCAAAATGATTTTAAACAATCGCGCGCAAAAACAGCCGATATATATGCCTTCATCATTACTAATTTGAAAGAAGCCATTGATATTTTACCTGAAAAATCCAAATATGCGTCTGAGGATTTAGGTCGGGCGACCAAAGGGGCAGCACGTGGCTTGCTTTCAAAAGTTTATTTGACGCAAAAAGATTATCCAAATGCTGAAAAATATGCGCTTGAAGTCATTAATTCAAACGAATATAGTTTGTTATCTGATTATGGTAAAATTTTCACGCGCGAAGGTGAAAATAGTTCTGAGTCCGTTTTTGAAGTGCAAAGCGCGGTGAATGATGAACGCGTGGACGGTGGGTCACAGTACAATGAAGTTCAAGGCGTTCGGGGTTCACCCAATTTGGGTTGGGGTTTCAATCGCCCTTCGGATTCCTTTATTTTAGAATTTGAACCTGGTGATCCGCGCCGTGAAGCCACTATTTTATATGAAGGCGAAGTGCTACCCGATGGCTCGGCGATTGTCGAAAAAAACCCGCGCGTTTTCAATGCTCGATTCAATCAAAAGGCTTGGGTACCTAAACATGCAGGGGAAAATGGCAGCGGACCGGGCAATATTCGCTTATTGCGCTACGCCGATGTTGTGTTGATAGCCGCAGAAGCTTTAAATGAAAATGGTAAAACGGCAGAAGCATTGAAAAACCTCAATTCAGTTCGCAAACGCGCCCGAGGCATCATCCCTACCCTATTGCCTGATGTCACATTGACCGATAAAACGAAAATCCGTGAAGCCATTTGGCATGAACGTCGCGTTGAATTGGGCATGGAACAACAACGCTGGTTTGACCTCCTCCGCACAGGACAAGCTGAAACGGCTATGAAAAAGAACGGCAAAAATTTCATCAAAAACAAACATGAACTGCTGCCTATTCCACAAACTGAAATTGATTTGAGTGCCGGCACGCTGACTCAGAATCCGGGATATTAATACCCCCTCAGTATAAAAGCTCAAAATCCTTATCAACGCTTAGTTGGTAAGGATTTTTTTTGTAAATTATTGGGTGCGATGGAACACAGATTAGACTGATGCGACTGATTTTTACCATTGAATCTAAGTATGTATTCCTACAAAACATCTAAAAAAAATCAACATTAACCAGTCGCATCAGTCTAATCTGTGTTCCATCGCACCCAATACAGCCATTTGCACGATTCAAAATTTCCCATATTACTCCATATTATTCCATAATTACATAGATTTTTACAGTAAAATATATAAAACTATGGATAAATCCATAAACCTATTGTCAACATATAAATTAGCAAATATTCGTCAATTCGTAAAATTCGTGGCACCCAACACATAGCATGATACTACAAATTTCAAGCAATAAAAGGTTCCTTCAATCTATATAAATCCATAAGTCTATGTACTTCTATGGATTTATATAGATTGAAGGAAAAAATTAAAATTTACTGATTCAATTCAAAACTCAGCATTTTAATATAATTTTACAGCAAAATCAATCAAAAGCTATAAAATTATATATAAATCCATAAATTTATATACAAATCTATAAAAGTATGATAATATCCGTTTCTAATCTCAAAGGCGGTGTCGGCAAAACCACCGTAGCCACCAACATAGCCGTCTGCTTTGCACAACGAGGCAACACCGTTTGCATCGTTGACACCGATTTGGGGCAACAATCCTCGATGGAATGGGCGGGCAATCGAGCAGAAGATGCGATGCGCGTACCCGT
>JAYTON010000499.1:0-4503 GCA_043747725.1 Saprospiraceae bacterium | reverse complement strand
CAATGTGCCTTTAATCACCGCTACGCCAGCCGCCGATGCGATTTATAAGCAAACGCAATCAGCCCCTGCGGCTATTTATGCTCAAATTGAAAAGGATTTGAAAGAAGCCGTTGCTACAACGCAATTGCCTGAAAGTTTACCCGCTGACGAATTGGGTCGCATCACAAAAGGCGCAGCCAAAGCCTTACTCGGCAAGGTGATTTTATTTCAAAATAACAATGCCCGCATGGGTGAAGCAGCAACCATTTTTGAAGACATTATCAATTCAAATGCTTATGCCCTTGAAAAAAACTACGCTGATATTTTCAAACCTGATAATAAATTCGGTAAAGAATCCATTTTTGAAATCTATAGCTCAGGAAATCGCAAGGGCGATTGGGGTTTAGGCATTGATGGCAACGAAGGCAATAAAGACGTGCAGTTTTGTGGCATGAGGGATTATGTAGGCGCAACATATGCGAATGGGTGGAGTTTCTGCCCTGTTTCGTTGGATTTAGTGAATTTTATGCAAAATGACCCTCGTTTCGCTGCAACTGTCATTGATGGCAAAGCTCTCAAAGCAACAGGCGCATTTTACACGGCAGGCTATCAAAATACGGATTATTTTATCAAAAAATACTCGCCACTCGCCGCTTTCAAAGCGACTTCAGGCGAACCTGCTTTGAATTGGGGATACAATATAAAAGAAATTCGCTTGGCAGATGTTTTATTAATGGCGGCTGAAAGTTTTAATAGAAGTGGCAATGATGCTAAAGCGCAAACGTATTTAAATCGCGTCCGCGCTCGTGTTGCGTTGTCTGCAAAAACATCGACAGGCGCAACATTGCTTCAAGATATTTATGATGAACGCCGTTTGGAGTTGGCTACTGAGGGGATGCGTTTTTGGGATTTAATCCGCACCAATAAAGCCGCAACAGTATTAAGCAATCAAGGTTTTAAAGCAGGCAAACATGAGTTTTTACCGCTTCCACAAGGTGAAGTTGATATTATGCAAGGGGCTTTTAAGCAAAACTCGGGATATTGATGATTTTTTCCCTAACCCCCGAAGGGGGAACCTATTAGGAAGAATTGGAAAATAAGAACTAAAATGATAATACTTCCAAAGCGTTCCCCCTCCGGGGGGTAGGGGGAAAACGTCAATCGAAGCACTCAACTTCCAATTTTAACAAGTTATTTTTAGAGCGTTACTAAAACAATTATGATGAAAAAAATAGCCTTTCAATATCTCGCTGCGTTTGCTTTTATCGCTGCATTATCAGCTTGCAAACCACAAATTGACGACACCATAGATATTGGCATCGCGCCAACAGCCGCATTCGATATAACACCAACAGCCAGTGCTAATAAATTTACATTGACTAACAAATCGGTTGGTGCATTCTTACAGAAATGGGATTTGGGAGACGGCACAACTGCTGATAGTGCGGTTGTTCTCGCCGTTTATCCACGCAAAGGCATGTATAAAGTGACTTTAAATGCCTTCGGAAAAGGCGGCATGGGTACAATCACTAAAGATATAGTCGTTGCGCAAGACGATGTGTCCGCTTGCACAGGCAACATCAAATTATTGACCAATTGCAGTACGAAGAAATGGAAACTTGCCCCTGAAGCAGGTGCAATATGGGTGGGTCCTGATGCTACTTTTGCCACCACTTGGTGGGGTATTCCTTTGGCGGACGTGGCTACTCGCCCGTGTATGTTCAACGATGAATATTCGTTTAGTGCAGATGGTACATTTAAATATGACAGCAAAGGCGATTTTTGGGCAGACGATGAAGGCGGTACGGTTTTCCCTGGAGGACTCGGTTTGAGCATTGGTTGCCAATCCGTCTCGTCTTTACCAGCTGCCTACAAAGCTTGGGGCGATGCCAGCGCACGCACTTTTACAGTCAATGCTACTGAAATTAAACTCATTGGTTTGGGCGCATTCATGGGCTTGTATAAAGCGGGCAATGGTATATTGGCATCCGTGCCACAAGCCACGACTACTTACACGATTAAAGAATTAACGGCTACGCGCATGGTGATTTATATTAATTATGGAGCTGGTGTTTGGCGTTATACGCTTATTCCTGTTTAAATTTTAAAAAATAAAGCGATGAAAAAGTCATTTATTTTGCTTTTAACAATAATTACTCTGGCAAGCTGCGGCACTAAAGAAACGCCCATAACGCCAGTTGTTACACCACCGACAATGTCCATCAGCAGCATCGCTGCGTTTGAAGGTGATTTGCCAGCAACGACTTTTACGTTCAAAGTCAATCTCAGTAAGGCGACTGACCAAACCGTCACCGTTGACTTTGCAACAGCCGATGAAACAGCGGGTGCAGGAGTGGATTATATCGCAAAAACGGGTACTTTGACTTTCAAACCTCAAATGACTGAGGGGGTCATTGAAATCACGGTCATTGGCGATACGTTGAAAGAAGCGGATGAAACGTTTACTGTCACGCTCTCAAAACCGATAAATGCGACCATCGCAACGGGTGTAGGCACGGCGACTATTCGCAATGACGATACCTATATTTTCATTCCGTCTGACGGCTATGTGACACCTGAAAATTATACAGGCTATGCCCAAGCGTGGCAAGATGAATTCAACGGCACATCACTCGATTTAACCAGTTGGGGCTTCGACATTGGGGGTAGTGGTTGGGGCAATAATGAGTTGCAATATTACACCAACAACCGACCTGAGAACATCTATTTAGACAACGGTAAGCTCATTATTCAAGCCAAAAAGGAGTCATTTATGGGCAGAGAATACACCTCAAGCCGTATTTTGACCAAAGGCAAACGCGAGTTTACGTTCGGACGCATTGACATTCGCGCTAAGTTGCCTGTTGCTAAAGGCTTATGGCCCGCCTTGTGGATGTTGGGTAAAAAGATTGACCAAACAAGCTGGCCCGCTTGTGGGGAGATTGACATTATGGAATTAGTGGGACTCAGCCCGAACAAAGTCTTCGGTACTTTGCACTGGGGAACAAGCACCGCCAATCATCAAAGCTATGGCACCAATTATGCCCTATCAAGCGGTAATTTTTCAGACAAATTTCACGTCTTTTCCTTAGTTTGGGAGGCGGACAAGGCGGAGATATTCATGGATGATATTTCTTATTACAAGTTCGATAAATCAAAAGTTGGTTCATCGCCTTATCCTTTCAATGAAGCTTTCTTTTTGATATTCAATGTAGCAGTCGGCGGCGATTGGCCTGGTTCACCCGATGCCTCTACAGCTTTTCCGCAACAAATGATTGTGGATTATGTACGGGTTTTTAAAAAACTGTAAAATATGTACGACACAACTTGCTGCAAGTTCTAAATTTGCTGCAAGTTCTTTTCATCTGTGTATTTATTGAAAAAATTACCTAAAATTTAAGTCGAAATGTCATTGTTTTATACTAAACTCTCCATCGGTTTAGCAGCCATCGGTTTATCCTTTTTGAGCTGCAAAGCCCCCCAAAGCATGGGTAAAAATGCTTTGAAAAGTTCCCAAACGCTTGTTTGGGAAGAGAATTTTAACGATTCTATTCATAAAAATACTTGGACGTATGACATAGGCAATGGTTGTGAGATAAAAAATTGCGGTTGGGGCAATTCTGAAATGGAATATTACACCAATCGGAAGGAAAACGCGCGTGTTGAAAACGGCAATTTAGTCATTGAAGCCCATAAAGAACTCTTTAAAGGTAAGCCATTTACGTCTGCTCGAATGAAAACACAAGGCTTGATGCACTTTAAATATGGGACAATTGAAGCCCGTATTAAATTGCCAAATGTCAATAAAGGTCTGTGGCCCGCTTTCTGGACTTTGGGTACGGTGGGCAAAAGCTGGCCCTCCATTGGCGAGATAGACATCATGGAAGTCGGCTCAAAACAAGCCTTAAAAGACAGTCTGGGCAACAAGCGCGTCAGTTCTGCATCACATTGGAGCAAGGCGGATGGCACCCACGATTTTAATGTGTTTTACAGGGATGCTGCTGTTGATTTATCGGCTGATTACCATCTCTATAAAATGGTTTGGACGAAGCAATTTATCAAAATGTATTTGGACAATGTCGAGTATTATTCTTTCGATATCAGTGGGGGAGAAGCGGCTCATCTCAGCGAGTTTCACAATCCGCACTACGTTTTACTCAATTTAGCGGTTGGGGGTGCTTATACAGGCATTTATACTGAGGGGGGTATCAACGCAGCGGTTCCAAGCAAAATGATGGTTGATTATATTAAATTGTATCAAAACAAAGGCGATTCATTGTATTTAACAGCAAATAATACAGGGAAAATGCGCAATAAATATGCTGTTTTAATCAATAATAAATCAATGAATGTCCACATTAATGCGCCTATCAATGACACCATCTTGATTAATAATCTAAACATACCCGCCGCACCGACACCGACAAGAGCCGCTCATTCAGTCATTTCTTTATTCAGTAATGCCTATCAGAACAAACCCATTGATACATGGTCAGCCGATTGGGATAATGCAGATATAACCAA
>JAYTON010000498.1:0-3902 GCA_043747725.1 Saprospiraceae bacterium | reverse complement strand
AGGATAATGTCTGCTTTGGTTTTATTAGCAAATATAAGTTTGTTATTGCCGACTTCATTGATAGATTGAAGATGCCTGAAAATGGCAATAAAAGGCGTTACGCCCGCGCCACCCGCTATAAAGACCCCTTCGCCATGATATGAAATATCGCCCCAGACATCGTGCAAAATCAGCTCATCGTCTAAATCCAATTGCAAAAGTTTATTGGTTACGCCTACATGCGTGGGGTATGTTTTGATAGTAAATTCAATGTAATCATTGTTGGGTAGGCTTGTAAAAGTGAAAGGTCTTCTTTCTTCTTCCCAACCGTTTTGATTGATGGAAACCTCTGTAGCTTGCCCCGGCAGGTAAAAATAATGAGGGGGTCTTATAGTGGTAATTTGTATCACATCATGCGTGATTTTGCTAATGGCTTTTATTTTTACAATATGCTTTTCCATTATTAAAAATTATTATTTCTTAAAAGTAAGCAAGGGGAGTTTGGCTTCTTGAACAAAATGTTGAGAAATACTCGAATCAAATATTTTACTAAAGAATGATTTTTCATAAATGCCCAAAGCTAAAATATCGGGCTTATTGGCTTCGATATAAGTCTCTAAGCCATCTACAACGCCTAAATAGTTGATGTTATTGATGGATATATCTTCATGTTCAAACTCGCCTTCTAAAACGTTCACCATTTTTTGAGTGGTTTGCTCTGCTTTTATATCAAAATAAGATTGCACGTGAACGACTTCACAAGTCGCACCAAGAGGTTTTGCCATTTCCAATACTTTATGGGTAGCGGTGATTTCATCTTCTTCAAAATCAGACGCGTACATGATGGATTTCGGCAGCATAATTTCAGCATTTTGAGGCACTATCCACACAGGACATTCAGCGGCATTCATAACATTTTGAGCGTTTGTACCCAGCCATCTGTCAATGGCATTGGTCGCGCCTTTTGTACCAATCACAATCATATCGGCATTGATTGATTTGGCGGTGTCTATTATTATATCCGACACTGAACCATATTCGACTATTTGAGTGACGTGGTCGGAATTTAACCCTGAATCTTCAATAAACTGCGCTGCGAAACTTGCCATGTTCTTTTTAGCTTCTTTTTCGCTTTGCAAAACAGAAATCTCTGTATCATAATTGACTTCAAGAACAGACCTCGACGGAATAGGAATTGGGTAGCCATGCAGCAATACAACCTCAGCTTCTAAACGTTTTGCTAACATACCCGCGTATTGAGCAGCGTGAATAGCGTTGCTACTAAAATCGGTGGGGAACAGAATTTTTTTCATGTGTTTGATTTTTAAAAGTTATTGAACAAAATGGGCGTTTTATATATTCTCTACAAAATGTGTTCCTGCAAGGACATAAAGAAGCAAAGCACGCTTTGGTCATGAAGAACAAAGCGTGCTTTACTGAGGGGGTATGATCCTAAACAACTTGATTTATGAAATTTTAAAATTACTTGAGTTCGGAGTTTTTGAAAGAGCCTAAGGCTTTTATTCAATCTCCGAACTTATATTTACCTAAGTAACATCAACACTCCTTTATTTTCATACAAACTACCACCAGCCTGTTTGAGTCTGATGATATAGGAGTAAGTGCCTTGAGGCAAATCCGAGCCATTGCGTTTGCCTTCCCAACCATCCAATGGATTAGTGGTGTCGAAAAGAATGCCGCCCCAACGGTCAAAAATGGTCATGCGGTATTCGCTGATATTTTCAGAGAAGGTGAAAACAGGTTTAAAAACAGGATTGTTACCGCTTGGTGTGAAAGCATTAGGTACCCAAACGTTGGCAAATTGCGATAAACAAATCGTATTTGAGTAGGCAATAGCGGTTTCTTCACTGCCATCAGGTAATTTATAACGATAGTAAGCACCTACGCGATAGCATATATTTTTTTCTCCAGTAGTAGAAACGTCGAGGTATTCACGCGGTGCAGAGGTATCAATTGGATTGCCAATATCAGTTGCGGCATTATTGACAATGCGGACGATTTGATAGCCCGTTACAGTCGCTCCTTCAATATCAAAAAGTGTCCAACGCAAAGTGTTTTGCCCATTTTTAGAAGGAAACCCTGTTAAATGCATCGTTCCTGTGGTATTGGAAGTGACTTTAGCTTTGCATTCATCGGTTGTTTTTATGTAGTAATAATAGGGTTTCGCCCCTGCATTCACTTGATTATCCGTATAAAAACCTTGATCGTCGATAGGCGCAACTGGTTTGAAACTTTTCAAAAAAGTAAAAGGCTTATCTTCGGTACGGCGATATATTTCAACGGAATCTATCTTCGCCGTTTCGTTCCAAAGCCAAGTTAATTCCACTTGATTGTTCTTATTGACCGTTATGTTTTTGATAAATAAATTCTTAACAGGCTCTGAAATATTGCCAATCACAATCGTGTCATTGGATTTAGATGAAATATTGGTAACGGCTTCTATGGCTTTTATATAAAAAAAATAGCGCGTTTTATCCTTCGCATTTTTATAAACATAAGCCGTATCCTTCGCGCCCACGCTGGCAAACAACGTAGGGTTGCGCCCCGCTACGCCGACCCACACCTCTTGTTTGGCAATAGGATTTGTCCAATTTTTGTACAAATTCCATCTCAAAGTAATGGTTTGATCGCATTTACTTTGCGTTGTTTTCAATAAAATAGTCTGATGATTGACATCAAAAAGGCTTGTATTGCCGCAGGCATCTACCGCTAATACTTGATATTCTTCATTTTTCAAACCCGGTGAAGCATTCGTATCAAAATAATGCACCGTATCTCGATTTGGCACATTAGCAATTGGCACTAAACCCGAAGCAGTTTTTTTATACACAATATAACCCACCACTTCGGGTGTCGGATTTTTACGCCACCGCACTTCCACCGTTTTGCTATTCACCACATTGAGCGTCAAAACGGACGTTAGCGAAGGTGGCTGATTATCGAGTGTATCGGATTGAAGGCGGGACAAGCCTGCGCAATTGGCATTGGTTTCCATGTAGTAAAACCAGTTACCCCCCTCAGTATTATTGTGAAAATAACGGGTTTGAGCCGTATTCGTAATGGTCGCCAGCACTTGATAAGGTCCATTGATATTTCGAGCCGAATAAATAAGGTAACTATTCACTGTACCGCAACTGACTGAGGGGAGATCCCAAACCAAAGTATCGCGCTTTACACATCTTAAATTAGGCGCGGCGATTTGTGCGTTCAGTAGGTTTTGAGTAAAAATAAATAGAATGAGTATTTGAAAAAATTTCATTTTAAAAGTTCGAGTTTTATTAAAATATGCTCATTTCGATTTCGTATCAGGTTTAGTAAACGCAGAGTAATTTTTTTTTGAAAAAAAATTACTCTGCGTTTACTAAACCTGATACGATAAATATTGTAACTAATTCAAAATCAATGCTTTATGTTTTTTGAAAATCATTTAAACTTGAATGATTCCTAATTCCTAATTCCTAATTCCTAATTCTATTCCTTTCTTTAAATTTATTTTCCAATTCAGGCATTGTATAAATATCAACGAGGTGCATTGTTATAAAATTGCCTTCTGAAATTTCCCTTTTTGTATAAACTTGACCAATGCCTTTTACATAGACCTCTTGAATCGGGTAAACGTGTGACCAACCGCCTTTTTTTAAATCGCGCTCGGCTTGCTCCTCTTTCATTTCAAATTCGATGGCATCGTATTGCACATCTCGATAAATATATTTTGTCTCTTTTATAAAACGACGATTGCGAGTGAGCGTTGTCTCATGAGTCGAATCTTTCGGATCGTGGTATTTGATGATGTTGATAAATACGCCTTTATCATCTTTCACTTGAAACGGGAATACTGCTCCACCTTCAACAGTCGCTTTCGTCCTCACCGCTTTGCCCGTAGAATCGCTACCGAAATAGAA
>JAYTON010000497.1:0-2694 GCA_043747725.1 Saprospiraceae bacterium | reverse complement strand
TCAATATTCACCGCCGCCAGCAAAGGCATATTGCGCTCACTGTTCATGGCAATTGAAAAGTGGTGATAATTCAAAAAATGCTGATTGCCAGCTTGTGGATTTTTCAAAACTGTTAATTTTCCTTGAAGATTTTTGAGTAAATCATCCAAATCAATTTTAAAATTGTCTTTGTTTAAAAAATGAGCATCATAACCTTTTCTATCAGCGTATGAAAGAGAAGAAGAAGAAGGTGATGAATCAACAGGCGTTTCGGCAGGTTTTGCTTTCGGTTTTTTAAAAGGTACTGAGGGGTTTACGTCATCCGGCTTTGGTGCAGTCGGTTTTGATGTCTTTGAATCGGGTATTTCACCACTGCTTTTAGTATTTTTTTTATTAAAAGCATAAATAGCAATACCAGCAGTTGCCAAAAGTAATAATAGAACGATGTAAGTACTCATAGGTAAGGATTTTCAGCTAAGATACGATTTGGTTGAAATTAATATATTTTTTATCCGTATTTTTTGTTGTTAAAAATTCTAATGCCCGATGTTCAGCCCATGAGTATTTTTTATCGCCTGCCAAAGGAAAGCCGCAATGTCCACCATCTGTTGGTGTTTCAAGGTAAATATGCGGATGTTCATTTGCCAAATCGTAAGGAAAACATTCGGTAGAGAGCAACGGGTCATTTTTCGCTTGCACAATCAGCGCAGGAATTTTCAAGTTGGGAATAAAATTCAAGGCAGAACCGATAGAATAAAACGTTTCGAGGTCTGAATAGCCATTTATTTTACAGAAATAGGTGTGTAATTGCGCATTCCAATCTTTTTGAGTGATGTCTGTAGGAGTTAGTTTATTTGGGAAAAGAGCGATTTTTTCTACTAATTTAGGTTGCAATTTCTTTTCAAAGTTCAGCCGATACAGCCAATTATGATTTTCACCCAGCAAGTCGGTCGAAGATTTCATATCCAAAGGTGCAGAGAAAGCAATAACCCTTTTTACTGAAGGGTGTGCTTTAAGCGAGGCATATTTTAATGAAATATTGCCGCCCATACTAAAACCAATCAAGGCAATTTCTTCATAATTTTTGGTTGAAAAGGCATGTTTGACCACATAGTCAATATCGTCAATGTTACCATGGTTGTACATTTCAAACGCTCTATTCATTTCACCGCTGCACGAACGGCAATTCCACGACAACACATCCCAACCATTTTCAGACATTATTTTAGCCATGCCTAAAATATATGGGCGACTTGAATTGCCTTCAAAGCCATGCGTCAGGATAACCAAATTATTTGAATTATTTTTAATCCAGTCCAAATCCAAGAAATCGCCGTCAGGTGTATTGATGCGTTCTCGCTCATATGTAACGCCTTTCACTTTTCTGAAAGCTGGAAAAATGGTTTGAAAATGCCCATTAAATTGGTAAAACGGCGGGCGAGTGTAGGATGATTTCTCTATTAATGGCATGGCTAATTTTTATTGATGATTAAACCTTATAGGTTTTTAAAACCTATAAGGTTTGTTGTAAATGTAGCAAATCCACCGCTAATTGTTTCAAATCCAAGCCTGCAAATGTACCTGAAGTCATCAAAAGCAAATTCTTATTTTGAAACGCATATTGTTTTAAAAACTGTATAAACACTTGATTATCAGTAAAAACATGTAAATTTGGATTATTAAAAAACGTTTTCACCTCGTCTATACTGAGGGGGGGCATTTTTTTCATTGCCAAAGTATGTTCATTAAAAAACACGACCGCAATATCTGCAGCATCCATCGCTCCTTGATATTGAGGTAAAAATGCCTTGTTCAAACTGCTAAAAGTATGCAGTTCCAAACAAGCCACTAATTGCCTATCCTTAAATTGGGCTTTCACTGCTTGGACAGTTGCTTTTACCTTCGATGGAGCATGAGCAAAATCTAAATAAGCAATGCTACTATTTGTTTCAAAAAGTGTTTGCAAGCGTTTGGCTGCCCCTTTAAAAGTTTGAATAGTTTCAAAAAATTGGACATCAGAAATGCCAATTTCACGGCAAACATAATACGCTGATTTTAAATTTTCCAAATTGTGCTTACCAAATATTTCAAGAGGAATTTCCTGTTTATTTTCAGTAATGAGGTATGTTTTATTGTTTTTAACCAAATGGTCAAACGCATCATAAGCGATGGTTTCGCAAGGGCTATCAGCAGCAATTTTCTTTAAATCAGCGTCATTTTTATAATAAAACAGCTTCCCATTTTCATCAATTGTTTTGATAAAAATGGTAAACTGCTCCACATAATTTTCATATGTTGGAAAAACGTTCATGTGATCCCACGCAATACCCGTTATGACAGCAATATGCGGATGATAATGGTGAATTTTAGGCACTAAATCAATGGGAGAGGAGAGATATTCGTCGCCTTCGATAATCATTACAAGCGCATCTGATAGTTTGACCATTTGGTCAAATCCCTCCAACATCGCCCCGACGAGATAATCATAGTCCGTTTTACAGGCTTTCAAAACGTGCATAATCATCGAAGTCGTCGTTGTTTTTCCATGACTTCCAGCTATAACGACGCGCTTTTTATTCTTAGAATGCTCATAAATAAATTCAGGATAGGAGTATATTTTTAAACCCAATTCCTGACCCCTCAGTAATTCGGGGTTATCCTTGCGGGCGTGCATTCCTAAAATAATAAAATCAATATCCGCATTAATCTTTTCCG
>JAYTON010000496.1:0-2141 GCA_043747725.1 Saprospiraceae bacterium | reverse complement strand
AAACAGCCAAACGCATCATTTTGGATTTGAAAGATAAAATCAAAAAAGAAGGCGGAGAAAATGTGATAAATTTTGCTCATACGGGCAATACGATACGCGACGAAGCGTTATCAGCGTTGGTCTCATTGGGTTTTGTCAGGATGAATATCCAAAAAGTATTGAATAAAATACTTCAAGAACAACCGACCATAAAAACCGTAGAAGAACTAATAAAAACAGCTTTGAAACAATTGTCGTGAACATAATTGAGATATTATATTATAACTACTTCGGTAGTTGCTTGCCCCAGAGGGGCTAAATATTGGTAGAAAATTTCCGACACCACCATTTGGTAAGCCCTGTAGGGGCAGATTTTTTTTTTTAAGAACATTATTGACCAATATTTCGCCCCTATGGGGCTTGAACAATGGGAATACATTTGTTTCTACCGACATTTAGCCCCTCTGGGGCGACCAACTAAGTAGTTAATATTATATTAGATAGATATATTAGACATTCAATTTCCATCAATAAATTTTAACTATTGTTAAATAAATAACCAACTAAAATTTTTACTACGGGACAGTACGTTTAAGAAGTTGTGATAAAAACCTGGTGAAAACTTGATTTTTTTGACCTTTAAAAACTGTCTTTTTTGAAACCCAACGCTCCCATGCTGATTCTAAACTTGATATGAACAGAAAGATTTACTTACTCGGCTTTATCCTCATTTTGCTCGGTACTGCATCCAAAACCTTTGCTAATAACACTCCTTCCAAAGGATTATTGACGGAAAAGGATACGATACCATTACGCGACCGCTCAGGAGACTACTTGAGAGATTCGGTCACGAATCCTTTTAACCTCCGCGACCCGAGCATCATCGAAAAAAAGGTGGAATACGACCCCCTCAGTAATAGATACATTATTACTGAAAAAATCGGCGATGACTATTACCGAACGCCTATTTCCATGACTTTTGAAGAGTATTCTCGCTGGAAAGCCAAGCAGCAGGAAAGTGAATACTTTGAACGGTTGGCGGGTTTGAGTAAAAAACGTGCTGGCGAGGCGATTGATCCCTTATCGAAAATCGACTTTTCAGCGACTCAAAATAATAAGCTGAAAATGTTGCTCAAATCGGTGGGTACTAACGGCAAGTTGCCCGAAGTGCCTAAGGTGGATGTGAAAAAAATGGGTGACAATCTCATCGGCTTGATTTTCGGCGACCCTCCAACGGTGGATATTCGCCCGCAAGGTCAGATTGATTTGACTTTGGGTGGTGATTATCGCTATTTTGGAAACCCTGTGTTACCGACTTATGCGCGGACATCAGGCGGTTTGCTTTTCAATATGGACATTCAAATGAACGTAACGGGTAAAATCGGTGAGAAACTGAACCTCAATACGTCATTCAACAATAAGGCGACATTCGATTTTGATAATATCATGAAACTCAATTATAACTCCAATGTGTGGGGCGAGGACGATATTATCAAATCCATAGAAGCGGGTAATGTGAACTTACCACTGAGGGGTACCTTGATTCAAGGCAGTCAAAACCTTTTTGGTATCAAAACGGAGTTGCAATTTGGTTATTTACGCTTGACAGCTTTGGCTGCTCAGCAGCGTAATCGCCGTCAGAATATATCGGTCCAAGGCGGTAGCCAATTCCAAACTTTTAATGTGCCGATTGATCAATATGATGAAAATCGCCATTATTTCCTCTCTCATTTTAATAGAAATACTTTTGAAGGAGCTTTGAAATCATTGCCTTTGATTAATAGCCAATTTTCCATTACAAAAATGGAGGTATGGGTATCCAATGAGCGGAATGAAGATAGAGAAATACGTCAAATAGTTGCTTTATCAGATTTAGGCGAAGGTGATGATGTAGATTTGACCAACCCTCGGGCTGTGAGAAGGACATCCGGTGCACCAAAAGATTTCACCAATACCTATACTTTGCCAACGAACAAAGCAAATAATTTGTATGATTTGATTAAAGATTCGGTCAAAACACGTCGAATTGATCAAGCCATCACAGTTTTAGAAGGCAATTATGGCTTATCGCAAGGCAGGGATTTTATAAAAAGAGCTGCTAAGCGTTTGCAACCGAGTGAATATACTTTTCATCCAAAATTGGGTATTATTTCCTTGAATAA
>JAYTON010000495.1:0-8857 GCA_043747725.1 Saprospiraceae bacterium | reverse complement strand
TTTTGATTTGAATAGAGATTGGGCTTGGTGTACGCAAGTGGAATCGCAACAACGGTTGGCGGTTTATAAAGAATGGATGCCGCATGTGGTGCCAGATTTTCATGAAATGGGTTACAATAACCCCTATTATTTTGCGCCAGCAGCACAGCCGTTCCACAAGTATATTACGCCATTTCAGCGCGATTTTCAAGTAGAAATTGGTAGAAATCATGCAAAATACTTTGATAAAGAAGGTTGGCTGTATTTTACAAAAGAGGTTTTTGACTTGCTCTATCCAAGTTATGGCGATACTTATCCGACCTATAATGGTGCGGTTGGTATGACTTATGAGCAGGGCGGTATCAGTGCAGGGCGAGCTATTCAAACTGAAAGTGGTAATATTTTAACCTTAAAAGATAGAGTAGCTCATCACTTGACTACGGGGCTTTCAACGGTTGAAATTTCTTCTAAAAATGCTCAACGGTTGGTAGATAATTTTGATAATTTTTATAAAAACTCAACAGCTAATCCGCCTGGTGCATTAAAATCTTACATCATAAAAGGCTCAAATCCTCGTCCAAAACTTAAAGCATTTTGTGAATTGTTGGATCGTCATAAAATAAAATATGGTCGTATAAAAGGCTCGCGCAACACGACCGCCTACGATTATGCGGCAGGTAAAGACACTCCCCTCAGTATTTCAGAGGAAGATGTGGTAGTGAGTGCTTATCAACCGATGAGTATTTTGACTCAAATCTTGCTTGATCCTGAGCCTGAATTGGTGGATTCGGCTACTTATGATATTACTGCATGGTCATTGCCCCATGCTTTCGGCTTAGAAACCTATGGTTCAAAAGATCGTATTGACCCGATTCAAACGTATGATTATAAAACCTTTCCGATGTCGCTCAAAAGTGATATGAAGGCGTATGCTTATTTGGCTGATTGGAAATCGTTGAATAATGCGCGTTTTGCTACGGCTTTATTGAATCGGGGTTTTAAAATTAGGGCAGCCAGTTCGGCTTTTGAAGTAGAAAAGAAAAAATATGACCGTGGAACACTTATGATACTGAGGGGGGATAATCCTACAATGAACGACCGTTTTGATAAAGAAATAACCTCTGTTGCTTTACAAAATAATCAAGAAATTATGCCTGTTTCGACGGGTTTTGTAGAAAAAGGCTATGATTTCGGCTCTGGACGGCATGATTTGTTGATAAAACCGACTATTGCGATTATCTACGACGACGATGTGGATAATAATAGCTATGGGCAGATGTGGTATTATTTTGAGCAAGACCTTAATACGCAAGTGACTCAAATAAAATTGACGGATTTAGCTCGCATAAATCTCAGCCGTTTCAACGTTATCACTATGACGGATGGCAGCTATTCTAACCTCGATTCTGCTCGCGCTGAAAAGCTCCGTCAATGGGTAGCAGACGGTGGTCGCCTCATTTTAATTGGGGATGCAGTGGGGGCTTTTGAAGAGAAAAAAGGCTTCGATATTACAAAATTTGCCCTCAAAAAAGATAAAGATGCTGCTGAAGAAAATCAAAATTCAGATGCGCTCAAACGCCGTTATATGCACTACGATGAGTATGAGCGCGATGCTATCAGTGATGGCAATCCTGGTTCTATTTTTAAAGTGACTTTGGACAATACACATCCTTTGGCTTACGGCATGCCAAACTATTATTTTAGTTTGAAAACAGGTGGTGTAGCTTATCAACCCTTGAAAAATGCTATGAATGTGGGTATTTTAGATGATAAATTTAAGTCAATGGGCTTTATCGGATACCGTCTCAAACAGCAATTGAAAGGCAGTATGGTTTTGGCTACACAAACCATTCGGCGTGGTGTAGTGGTTTATATGGTGGATAATCCTTTGTATCGGGGCTTTTGGTATCAAGGTAAATTTCTTTTCAGCAATGCTGTTTTGATGCCTTTGAAATAAGGAGAAGTTAGAACGATAGATAATAGAAATTAGACCGTTAAAATATTGGAATAAATGAAATCTCAAATAAATTGGGGTATTATAGGGTTAGGAAAAATCGCTCATAAATTTGCTCATGACCTGCGATTAGTACCCAATGCAAAGCTGCACGCTCTGGCTTCTACCGATTCGGAACGCTCAGCAGATTTTGCAAAGCAATATGGGGCGCAATATCATTTTAGTAGCTACGAAGCCTTGCTAAATTGCCCGCATCTGGATGTGGTTTATATTGCAACGCCACATATTTTGCATTGCGCGAATACGCTTTTATGCCTACGCAAGCGCATTCCTGTTTTATGTGAAAAGCCTTTTGGTATGAATGCACATGAGGTGCGTATGATGATTGAAACTGCACAATCGCATCAAACTTTTTTGATGGAAGCGATGTGGACGCGCTTCGTGCCATCATTTCAACGAGCAGTCGAAATCATTCAATCAGGCGTTATCGGCAGACCCCTCAGTATGAAAGCCGATTTTGGCTTTTATGCGCCATTTGATGCCAATAGCCGTATTTTTAATAAAGATTTAGGTGGTGGCTCGGTGCTGGATGTAGGCATTTATCCTATTGTGGCAGCTCTATGTATATTTGGTAAACCTTTGAAAATCAATGCTTTAGCAACCATCGGCAAGTCCGGCGTGGATGAAGCCTGTGCCATTAATTTTCAATATGGGGATGGTGCTATTGCTATGCTGCATTCAGCAGTTAATGCTCATACGAATATTGAAGCGACTGTTTATGGAGAAAAAGGCCTGTTATATATTCATTCAAGGTTTCACCATTCAAAAGCTTTGACGGTGAAATTATATAGCGGAAAAGAAGAAACCATCTCGATACCTTATGAAGGGCATGGCTATCAATTTGAGGCGATAGAAGTAGGCAACTGTTTGAAAAACAATCAATTAGAGAGTAAAATAATGACTCATGCGTTCAGTTTGGATTTGATTGAAACACTGGATGCCGTGCGAAGAGAGATTGGATTGGTGTATCCCAAGCATGATATTGAGTAGCTACCTAAATTAAGTAATATTTAGCAATAACACCGATACACATCAAAAAAAAGAGTAGAATTTTGTTGAAAATCAGAAAAGTGCGTACCTTAGTTTTTCAATCAATAAAAATACTTATATTTTTATTTTGAACAACTATTTTACAATAATTCAAATAAAATAATATACTCATGTTTGGAAGTAAAAAACCTGAAAGTACTACCACCGCTGCCACTACATCCGTAGCAGCTAAAACCACAGCTACTGAATCTTCCAACGCTTTGAATAGTCTTGTGAAAGGAACAGTTGTAGAAGGTACGATTACCTCTGAAAACGATATTAGAGTGGATGGCATCATCAAAGGTAGTTTGATATGCAAGGCTAAAGTGATTGTGGGACCCACAGGCTTTATCGAAGGCGAGGTGAAATGTCAAAACGCCATGATAGAAGGCAAAATATCAGGAAAACTGCGCGTTGCTGAACTCCTGAGTATAAAAGAAACAGCGGAAGTGGTAGGAGATGTGACGACGGGTAAGTTGCTTGTGCAGCCAGGTGCAGTTTTCAATGTTACATGCTACATGAAAGATGGTTTGAGTGTTAATACACCAAACTCAATGAGCAATAATAATAATAGCAATATCTCTAATAATAACGGTAATAATGCCGCGAAACAAGTAAAAGAAGTAGAAATAGTTGCTAACGGATCAGCCAAAAAATAAGCCACCTAAACGGACATCAGAAACCTCTGCAACATTATTACGATTGATGGACATGGGTTTTCGGATGGGTGCAACCATTGTCGTCGGGGTGTTTGTAGGTAAATGGATTGACGAACGTTTAGCGATGACCAAACCTATTTTTACACTTATTCTCTGCTTGCTCGCCGTTGGTGTGGCAATTTATATGGTCTATAGGGATGTAAGCCAACCTAAACAATGATTTTTCAACGTTTTCTAACACTTTTGAGTGCTACCAGTGCAGGTGTCATAGCAGTTAACCTTATTTTGCAATACGCTTTTTTACCATTAAAAAACAATGCGAACATTGCATGGTGGAGTTTGGCTTTATTCATTGCCATCAGTTGGATTATGTATATATTAGGTAAACGTGCCGCCAGCAGCCCTGATAAGTATTTTTTCAATAATGTGATTATTGGTTCCATGTTGTTCAAAATGATATTCTCTGTAGCAGTGTTGCTCATTTATAAAAAAACGTTTCATCCTGAAGGCAAGACTTTTCTTATTCCTTTTTTTATAGCCTATTTCACATTCACAATTTTTGAAACTTATTTCATGACTCAGTTGACTGAGCGAAAGAAAATCAAAAAAACATAGAAATCTTGCGAAACGATACCCCTCAGTATTTTCCATAAAAAAGCTTCAAGGTGAATACTTGAAGCTTTTTTATGCTTTAAATAAAAGAAAATTACCTTATAATCCGCTACCACTGCCAATGTTAGTAGAGCCATTAAAAGGTACTTCAACTTCTGACCAAACAGTTTTCAAAGCTGTGAAAAATTTATCCAAATCAAAACCCTGAGGGTCGTCGTGAGCGTATTTGATACCAAAGTCCACGCAAGCATGAAAGCCTGGAATCAACCATTCTCCTTTACGCACGCTCGCGACTGTATAAAGTTGAGCCAAACGCAAATATTGAGCAGGCGTAAAGCCTGATGCAGGTGAATCAACGTCATTATTACGTCCAAATCCCTTGCGTCCTTTACGCGGCTGAATCAATTCGATGTGCAAATAAAGTCCTTTTGAAACACCATCGCCCATGACATAACGCTCCAATTTAGTCGCTGTCATGCCTTGATTAAAAGGTGTAACGGTTTTTGATTCGCCAATGCGATTAACAAAAACGTGCGTCACATTAGCCACCCAACGATTGAGACGATTCCATTCCCAAGACTCATCATCAATATTGCTTGGAAATTCTGAGCCATAACGAGGGAAACTCGTATCGTGTATCACCATATATTTAGCAAAGACGCCACTATTGGTGGAACAAACCGGCATATCAAGATTGCCGCCTATTTCCCATTCGTTGACATGAACTTTGTTAAGATATGCACGCATTTGATCGCGTGTGATTTGACAGGTCTGACCTACTCTCGCAGCAAATGTGCTATCAAGGGTTGGAAGTTCAGAACTAACTTTGCCTGTCAAGCCGACTTTGCGGAGTAACATACGCGCTTGCTCAGAGGCAGGGGCTTCGGCATTAAAAGATTTGGAAGTTGTGATTGCGTTATTAGTTTCGAAATTTTTAGGTACGAAAAAAATACCAGCGCCAACAAAAAAAGTCGCGAAAGCGAAAATAGCTGTCTTAATCATTTTAGAATAACCGGATTGCTTTTTACTCAAAAAATTAGATGTCCTTTCCATTTTACTTCTTCAAGTTCCATGCCTAACAGCGAGGAATTGGGTGATGTGTAACATTCATTTACTATTCGGTTAAAGATTATTCGTTTTCGGTTTGGCTCGGTATATTTTAAAAATAAGGTGCAAAAATATGAAATCTTTCTTTGATACTTATACAACCTTTTTTTCATTTAATTTTATCAATTATGTAAAATTAAGATTTGTAGGTCTAAATATAAAATCAAAGTTTGATAAAAACGTTAAAAATCAATCCAAATTTTTTTTTATTTCAAAATTTAACGTAGAATCTGTTTAAACTTTAAAAGTATTTTCAAATAAGTGAAACTTTTGTGGTAAGAATCATAAAAAATCACTTAATGGGCATACTGAGCAAAAATACAATAGAAAAGTGGATAGTCCCACATTTAAGTAAAGCCAGTCGTGGCTTTGAGGCCAAAGCGCCCTTAGTTGAAATCGTTGAAGCCATATTATAATTATACCGCTTAAAAACGGGATGCCAATGGCGACAATTACTGATAAAAGAGGCCTTTAGTGCTGAAATATTAAGTTGGAACTCTGTTTTTTATCATTTTAACAAATGGTCAAAAGCAGAGTGTTGGCAAAAAAATCGGCTAAATTTACTCAAATCGAACTTTCAATACTTAGATTTATCAAGCATTGAATTAGATGGGAGTCATACGCCCGCTAAAACTGGTGGTGCTGCTGTTGGGTGTCAAGGTCGCAAGGCTTGTAAAACAACAAATATCTTATTTTTTTTATTTTTGTCTGATAATCAAGGGCTTATGCTTGTCATGTCAACACCTCAAGAAGGACAACATCATGATTTATTTCAAATCAAAGAACTTTTTGAAGAAATATGTCAACTTTTAAAAGAGGCTGGTATTGATTTAGATGGCTTATTTTTAAATGCTGACCATAGTTTGACAGTGAGGGTTTTAAACGGGTTTGTGAGGCAGAAAATATCATTCCCAATTCAAGCCAAATCCTCCCAATAAATCACCCAAAGATTATGAACCTTACGAAAGTGGAACACACATCTTTGATAAAGGACTTTATTCCCACAGATACCTCATTGAACATGCCAACGCTTGGATTGATGCTTTTAAAGCCTTGCTTATTCGATTTGAACTCTCTGTTAGAAATTGGATGGCTTTGCATTTTATCGCTTTTGCCGTCATTTTATAAAAAAATAACCAAATTAATGAAAGTTTAAACAGCTTCCACATTATTAATTGAAACTGTGTAAAATACTGAGGGGGTACTTCCTATGAAAAGTTTGAATTACTTTCATAAAAGCACCCCCTTATATATTGTTTTGAGAGTTTTTTGCTATTTTTCTTAAACTTAAATGCAGTTGAATCAAAAAGCATCAATATCACCGCTGCCAGTCACTTTTGTTTTAATACTTGCCGGTTTGCCACTGTACCGAATATCTCCACTGCCTGACACAATAGCATCGAGCGACTTTTGAGCATTGCAAGTGATATTACCTGAGCCGCTGACTTGGCAACGGACGCTTTGAGCTTTCAAATCACCTGCTTTAACATCGCCGCTGCCACTGATATGCATCACTACACGCTCTGTTGAGCCTGCTATCTTGACATCGCCGCTACCGCTAATACCTAAATCCAAATCAGCATATTTAATATTGTTAAGGTCAAAATCGCCGCTGCCACTGATATTTATATCCAACTTAGTGCCTGAAAGCACGCCATCTACATGTACATTTCCGCTTCCTGACATACCCAAATACTCAAAATTAGGTGCTTCTACATAGATTTTCAGATTGTCTTTATAGTTGATGCTGTAACCTTTTTCAAAACTGATTTTCAAGGAATTACCTTTCAATTCTGTTTTTAAAAGATCTAAAATATTCTTCTGACCTTCCACGGTTACTTTAAAAGTTGAACCTTGTTTCAGCACAATATCTGCTGAAATGGCAGACTCGACCCCTGTAAAACCGCTGATATTGCGATTTTCTTTAACCACTGAGCCCGTGCCTTTCACGCGTTTGCCATCCCAGCCGCTATCCCAACCTGATTCGTTGTCTTCTTTGTCTTCTTTGTCTTTATTTTTAGTTTTATCTTTTTGAGCGATAGCCAAAGTTGTGGTTACCAAAAATGCCAATAGGAGGAAAATACTTTTTCTCATGGTTTTAATATTTTTTAGAATGATGATAAAATAATGTTAAGTCAATTGTGGGATAAGGACAAACGAACAAATAAAAAAGTTGCACGATACGACAATTTTCACCCTCTCAGTCGCTTCGTACTTTATCTTTATCTTGACATTCAAAAGGGTTTTATCTATTTTCCCAACTGTATTGACTACCTTTACCCTTCTTTTTAACCAATAAATTCAGTTTTCAATAGTGATAAAAATAGGTGTACTCGGTGCAGGTCATTTAGGTAAAATTCACTTGAAATGTATTCAAGCCATTGATTATTTAGAATTGGTCGGATTTTATGACCCTGATTTAGACAATGCTCAAAAGGTGGCAGCATCGTTTAGTACGCGAGCTTTTGAAACTGCCGAAGAATTAATCAACGCTGTGGATGCGGTGGATATTGTTACGCCAACTGTTTTTCATTTCAACTTAGCCCAACAAGCTGCGCGCAAAGGTAAGCATATTTTTATTGAAAAACCTTTGACTCATACAGTTGCTGAAGCTGAAGAGTTAATAAAAATAATGACTGAAAATAATGTCAAAGTGCAAGTCGGACATGTTGAAAGATTCAATCCAGCGTTTTTATCATTGGGAGATGTCCGCATTTCTCCGATGTTCGTAGAGGCTCATCGTTTGGCAACTTTCAATCCACGAGGGACAGACGTGTCAGTTGTTTTGGATTTGATGATTCATGATATTGATCTGATTTTGCATTTGGTGGATTCTGAGGTTAAAAGTATTCATGCTTCGGGGGTAGCGGTGGTGAGCGAAACGCCAGATATTGCCAATGCTCGGATTGAATTTGAAAATGGTTGTGTGGCGAATCTGACGGCAAGTAGAATGAGCCTCAAACAGATGCGGAAAATTCGTTTTTTTCAGCGTGATGCCTATATCAGCTTAGATTTTTTGGAAAAAAATGCTCAAATTATCCGCCTTTTAGATGAAAACGATGAAATTGTCACTGCGAGCAGAGCGCGGCAGGAAGAAGGTAATCTGATGAAATTAGAAACCGTTAGGGGTACAAAATTTATTGATATTCAAATGCCTGAGCCGATGAATGTGAATGCTATTCAAATGGAGTTAGAAACTTTTGCTAAATGTATTCGTGATAATAAAACGCCCCACGTCACAATCGAAGATGGTTATAGAGCGTTGAAAATAGCGCATCGCATTATTGAGGAAATTGGTGATTCGACATTATCGTAATTTGAAAATACTGAGGGGTATAACTATTTGATTTACTGTATTTTAGGAACGAGAAATAAATAAAAGCGGAATTTAGGCTGCAATTCTGTAACTTAGTTCTGGTATAATTGGGTGTCGTTGAATTTTTTTTTTCATCGACTT
>JAYTON010000494.1:0-4816 GCA_043747725.1 Saprospiraceae bacterium | reverse complement strand
TTCATAGAACTAATCATTTTCCATGCTTTTTTATAAGACATACCCATATTTTTAGCGGCTTGACTGATTGAACCTGTTGACTCAATCTGTTCTAAAAGTTGCAACCGACCTGGACCAAAAAACGGTATGTCCTCTCCTACTATCCGCAAAGTCGCTTTTAAACTTAAATTTGGATTTTTAAAAAGGTGACTTATTGACATCAGTTTATTTTAATTTAGAATTTCATTTATTTAAATTTTTATTCACTGAAATCCCATTCTATTTAGCATTCACCAATGTTTTCAACCAAAACATTGGGTTCAAAACTCGTTTCCGCACATCAATATCATTGAACATGGCATAAACCAAATCTGAAATTTGAACATTCCGAGAGGCTATCCACAAGACTAAATTGAATATAGCAGGGTATTTGCCCAATCGCTGAAGTTTATAACTCAAATTTAATTCAGTCCCCATCACACGCCAGACACGGGTATCGTAATCTTTTAAAAATTCTGCTGAAAAATTATTGGCTTTCAAGCATTTTTCCGCTTGTTCGGCAGCGATGTAGCCACTATAAACGGCATTGCCGATACCTTCACCCGTGAGAGGGTCAACAAGGCAAGCAGCATCACCGACGAGCATATAATTATCGTTGGATAAAAGGCGGCGTTTTGAACCCAAAGGCAAGGGAAAACCGACAATATCGTCTATTAATTCAGCGTTCTTGAAGCGTTCTTTGATACCCGGATTGTTTTCAATAATATCCATCAAGGCTTTTTTGATGTTGATTTTACGTTGACTAATCGTTGTCGAGAGCATCCCAAAACCCACATTCGCTTCACCATTCGGCAAAGGAAAAACCCAAAAATAGCCCGGTAAATAATTCTTCAAAAAGTGTAATTCAATAAAATTATCAGGATGGCAACCTGTTACATTTTTATAATATGCCCGCACCGCCGCCGCCGTGTGTACAGGGTCAACCGTGATATTGGCAACATGACGCATGAAGGGCGAGTTAGCACCATTGGCAGCGATGACTAAAGTAGTTTTAATTTTGAAATCACCTTTTTTATTGCTCAAAATCCAGCCGCCTTCCTGCCGCGCTCCACTCGCAGTGACATTATTCCCTTCGGGAATGCGCTCATGAACTTCGATATTGATATTTTCGTAAATCTGAACCAAAGGTTGCTTCCTGACTTTTTCTACTAAAAAATTATCAAAATCAAGGCGTTTTGCTACAAAACAAGGTGTTTTATCTATATCTTTATTGTAATTTTTACGGAACGGCACTCTAAATTCGCGTTTATGATCCATCCAAAAAGTCACGCCCCAAGAGTCGGTTTGAATATCTGTTTTGGCAAAATGGTTCATAATATCAGGGTCAATGCGGTTCAAAATAGCCACTGTTCGCCCTGTCATACCATCGCCACAAACTTTATCGCGCGGAAATTGTGCTTTATCAATCAATACTGAGGGGATGCCTAATTGAGCCAATCGAAGAGCAGTTGCAGCCCCGCCGGGACCAGCTCCCAAAATACAAACTTGAGTTTCTATCATAATTGGATTTCTTTTAACCGCAAAAATAGCTTTTCAGATTCATTTTTTGATGAAATAAATTTCAGGCTCAAAAAATCAAATTAAGTGAATTGAAGTTTTTATATTTGTTAAAATCTATGACTTTGAATTTTTTCTCACCATTTAAAAAATAAAAAAAACTGTCATGCAAAGTAAAATTGCACGGACGCTTGTCTCGAATCAAGAATTCTCCAGCATCAAACATAAAACATTGATGGGGCTGATGCTGGTTTACAATCAAGTCCTTGAAAAAAATCAAACTTTTTTTAAATCTTATGGCATCACTCAACAGCAATATAATGTCCTCCGCATACTGAGGGGGCAGTTTCCGCAATGCATGCCTATGCAAATTATTCGAGAGCGGATGATAGATAAGATGAGCGATGTTACCCGTTTAGCAGAGCGGCTTGAAAAAAATGACCTTATTTTGAGAAATGCCAATATCCGCGATAAACGCATTATTGACGTTAAAATAACAGAAAAAGGCTTAGATATGCTCAAAGAAATTGATCAATATATCAATATTTTGTGGCGACTCAATGATATTTCAGATGAAGAAGCGCAAATCCTTTGCAATATTTTGGAGAAAATACTTGAATAAATGAACGATTGTCAACATTTTGTCAATTCATCTCTTGAAATTACTTCTCAACATTGTTTTCAACATAACTTTAGGCAAAATTTAAAACAAGCATAAGTTATGTTGAAAAGTATAAAAATAATTCTATCCGCGTTGATTTTTATCAGCTCTTTTGGTTTTGCTCAAAAAAGTGAAACAGCTTCTAATACAAATTTGCCATCTGGCAGCTCTGCTATTTCTCCTACACAAGTTATTGAAAAACACCTTAAAAATATCCGCCAACTTACTTTTGGTGGCAATAATGCAGAAGCCTATTGGAGTTTTGATGGTAAAAATTTGTCCTTTCAATCGGATAATGTTAAATGGGGTGTGAGTTGCGACCAAATTTTTAATTTTAATATAAAAAAAGGTTTAAAAGATACAGCCTATCGTCCACCTATGATTTCGACCAGTCATGGACGCACTACTTGCTCGTTTTTCATGCCCGATGGTAAGCATATTTTATACGCCTCAACACATGAAGGCGGAGAGAGTTGCCCAATAGCTGCCCCGACTGACGGTCGGAAATACGTTTGGCCCGTTTTCAAGGATTTTGATATTTATGTTGCCAATTTGAATGGAAAAATCAGTAAAAAACTCACTGATACTGAGGGGTATGATGCCGAAGCAACGGTATCGCCCGATGGTAAAAAAATAGTTTTTACCTCCATTCGGTCAGGCGATTTGGAGTTGTGGCTCATGGATATTGATGGCTCTAATCAACGCCAAATCACGAATGAATTGGGCTATGATGGCGGTGCATTTTTCTCACCTGATTCTAAAAAATTGGTCTTCCGCGCCAGCCGCCCTAAAACAGAGGAAGAAATCAAGGATTATAAAGAATATCTCGCAAAGGGTTTAGTCGCCCCTACGGCTATGGAAATTTTTACAGTCAACATTGACGGCTCGAATTTGAAACAAATTACGCATTTGGGCAAGGCAAACTGGGCACCTTTTTATCATCCTAAAGGAAAAAAGATTGTTTTTTCTTCCAATCACACCTCAAAACGCGGTTACGATTTCCAATTATACATGATAAATGAAGATGGAACAGGCTTGGAACAAATCACCACTGAAAGCATTTTCAACTCATTCCCGATGTTTTCCCCCGATGGGAAAAAGCTCGTTTGGTCATCCAATCGCCGTAATTGGGGCACACATGATACCAATATGTTTATCGCCGATTGGGCAGATTGAATGGTATATTTGCATGTAAAATAATAGTGTAAAATTTATATGTAATAATACTCATGTAAAAAATACCATTTGAATTCTGATAAAACGAGGTTAAATTGCGGTACATTTTGATTTAAAACTATGAACAAACAAACCTTTTGTGCTTTATATTGCTCAGAAAACTCCTAATTTTTAGTCGATATAAAGTATAATGTAGCTTATAACTCTCATGTCATACCGCAATTTTAGTATATTAATTACTATAATTTTCCTTACTTCACATACCGTTGTTGGCAGTGACAGAATCAATATTTTGAGTGAAAATTATGCTTCTCCTCATTTAAATAAAAAGTTTAACCCATCTAATAGTTATCCTTTTATCAAAACTACTAAGCATCTTGATAGTATTACGACACCTTTGTGTGTTCCTACTATTCCCGGTAATGGTGATAATTTTTGGAATGTTCTGGCTTATGACGGCTTAAATACTTTTACAAATGCTGCTTTCAAAGGCTATTATCAAGCAGTTAGTGAAAAACAGCCTACCACCACTCCCGGTACTCCAACTGTTTACACATTTAAATTCAAGCCTTCTCTTGATGGTTGGTCAGCCCTACAATCGCCTTCCGATGCTCTCGCTTCTAAAGGAGCAAAAACGGATTACTTAGGGTGTCCTGTTCCATCTGACAATTTTAGTATTCGGGCTAAAAGGAAAGGTTTCCCTTGTGGATATTATGGGATTTCTATCAGAAATTTACAACCAACTGATGGGTTTAGCCTTAAATTAGATGTTGAAGGGGATGGTACTTTTGAAGAGATTGAAACTTGTAATGGTTGCAATATTACAAGTATTTACCCGTTGGGTGGCTTTTTAGGACCTAAATCTATTGTTGAATTTGATGCTTTTGACAATAAAGATTCTTTAAATATAGAACTTTTCTTTGAATATGTTATTCCAACGAGTTTTGCTTTTGCAGAAAAAGGAACCATTTGTATAGGTGAAAGCACTCAAATATATATCGGTGGTTCTGAAAATTATACATGGAGCCCTGCGACGATTCCCATAGATCCAACAGGTTTTAATAAAACTGTCACTGTCGCCCCCTCAGTCAATACAACTTATCGGGCTGTTTCCAATGTAGCTGGGTGTAAGGATACAGTTTTTGTCAATGTTAATGTATTACAAAAAGATACAATTCGACGAGACTCGCTCTCCTGTAATGTATTAAGTGCCAGCACTTTAACCTATAAATATAAAAACGTAAGCGGCTGTGATAGTGTGGTTATCGTCTCAGTCAAACCCTTGCGAAAGGATACCCTTTACTTGCCGTTTCAATTTAAATGTAGTCCGACTGATACAGCAGCGAAAACCACTAAACTCACTAATAGCGTCGGTTGCGATTCCCTCGTCATTCAGCGATATAAATTGTCGAGTGCGGATACTCTCAGGCGAGATTCTTCTAT
>JAYTON010000493.1:0-2341 GCA_043747725.1 Saprospiraceae bacterium | reverse complement strand
AAGTGGCATCGCCTTCGGATAAAATCAGCATTATGTTGAATTATAAAATGGACAAATTTTCCGTCATGTTGCGTAATGTTCGTTTTGGCGAAGTAGTTTATCTTGACCCAACGATTACCAGCTCGGCAGCTTTTGTAGCCAATGCTTTTAATGGCGGTACAAAAGAAACACTTGACCAAACCTTTAGCCCTAAATGGGTTACGGATTTGACATTAGCGTATCAAATTACTAAACAATTGAACTTTTCAGTGGGGGCTAACAATTTGTTTGATGTTTATCAAGATAAGCATACACATTCTGGCAATTATTCATTGGGTCGTTTCGTATATTCACGCCGTGTTCAGCAAATGGGCTTCAATGGTCGATATGCCTTCGCGCGTTTGGTGTTTAAAATGTAATCGTTGATTCAAATTCTAAATTCATACAAACCCATTCAATCTTAAGAAATTGAATGGGTTTATTTTATTTAAAAAAATGCCAAAAATTTCTATTTTTACCTCGAAAAACAGCCTTTATGTCACTGCGAGCGGAGCGTGGCAGGAGGGGTAATTATTCATAACTCATCATTCATAACTCATCATTATTACATGCGCGACAATATTTTAATGAAAACCATAGCCGTAGCTTTACTGTATTTTCTTCTCAGATTTATGGGAGGCAGCTTCGGGCAAATCATTTTATATCCCATCACCTTATTGGTTACATTCCTCCATGAATTTGGTCATGCTTTCGGAGCAGCTATTACGGGCGGCAGCATTAAAGGCATGCAAATCAATTCCGATGGCAGTGGCGTAACGACTACAATGGGTGGTTCGGCAGCCTTCACCCTCATGGGCGGCTACATTGGTTCAGCTTTTTTTGGCAATCTATTATTTTATATCGGCGCTAAAATGCCGCGTTTCCACCGCATCACCTTGGTATTCTTAGGCGGATTAATGCTTTTTGCGGGTATTTTTTGGTATCAAAGCTGGATTTCCACGCTCATACTTTTCGTTTATGGCATCCTCTTATATTTTATAGCGAGACATGCAGAATGGGTCGGTTGGGCACTTATGTTCTTCGGTTTGGCGAGTATTTTATACATCATTCAAGATTTCAATTTCGGGCCTAGTAGTGATTTGATGCAATTTGAACGCGTCGTCGGCTTTTTCCCTGCTGATATTTGGAAGTATTTATGGTTGATAGTTGTGGTTGTTATGTTTATTGCCAATTTAAGGTTGATTATATTGAATAAAGGTTTTTTGAAGAGAATTAGCCGGTGATACCTATTTTTACACATAGTTTAGATAGGTCACATAGAAAAACGTATGTGACCTATCTAAACTATGTGTAAAAAAAATATCATCTCATGAGTGGTTTCATCATAGAACTATCCCCTCTTTCAAAAATCAAAAAAGCAGGTTGCCAGCCTGGGATAGAATCAATAGTCGAAATATTCCACCGCACCGTTTTTTCCCATTCATTTTTGCCATACACGCCCCCCCTCAGTATATAAGCTTTTTCAAACGTTTTTGTCCAATCCAGCATCATGTATTCGTTTTCATTTTTCCATTTCATATCGGCAAGGCTTTTCAGATACCATCGCGGTTGATTTTGAGTCATTTCATTGAAAAATTGTTCGAGCATACGCGTGGCATAGGGTTGTTTTTCATAGAACGAATAATTATAGAGATAGCCTGAAGCTGACTGTAAGTCAGCATAAAAATTAAGTTGCGGTTCGTTAGCGGTCTGCCCTATTTTGTCTGTGGGATTTGAATTTAATTTCAAAAATCGACCCACCTCCCGCATCTCATTGAAATAATCATAGCCATATAAAAGGTTCATAAATTCCCCGTTTTTATACTTACCGATGACAGGATATTGCTCATAAATAGCCGTACTGACACTCGCTATCAAAAGCAAAATATACGTGATTTTCAAGGCTTTATGCTTGAAAATGTTATAAAACCAAGCAAATCCATAACCTACCAACAGAGCCAAAACCGGATGAACATACAGAAAATAATGCGGTCGATAATACCAACCGGGCAATACTGATAAGTAGGAAAACAAAGCCAAAAGCACCAACAGAACAGGCGGATAAGGCGTTTTAAACAGCCTCTTTTTCTTAAAATAAATAGAGGCTATGGCAATGAAAACGGCTACAAACGCCTCCTTATAAAACCACTCATTTTCACTCATGATAAAAGTGAAAGGCGTAAAATAAAAAGGCGTGGGTTTATTTAAACCCGCATATGCACGGGCATAATCAATGACAAAAAATTGGAAAGCAGCAAACGCATTATTTTTCCAAATAAAGAACAATAATAAAATAAAAGGTAAAGCAAAACCCATCGAAATG
>JAYTON010000492.1:0-5515 GCA_043747725.1 Saprospiraceae bacterium | reverse complement strand
AGATTCTTCACACTCATATTTATTAGCGGTTTCGAGGTAATTGAAAAGGCGTGAGACTTCGCTTGTCAAGCGATCGTCGGCGGTAAAAATGCCAATATCGGCATAAATACGGGCGGTATCTTCATTAAAATTACCTGTTCCGAGATAGGCATAAAGGTGATTTTTACGTCCTTCGCGGCGAGTAACAAGCGCTAATTTGGAGTGCACTTTGATGCCCGGCATCGAATAATACACTGAAACACCTGCATTTTGTAGGGTTTCACCCCATTTCAGGTTGGCTTCTTCATCAAAACGCGCTTTAACTTCTATAAACACACTCACCTGTTTCCCTGCTTTTACGGCTTGAATGAGGGCTTGCATGATGCGGCTCTTTTTAGCCACTCGATATTGAACAATTTTTATATGTGTTACTGAGGTGTCTTGCGAAGCCCGCTCAAAAAATTTGACAACTGATTCGTAGCTTTGATATGGCACATGCACCAAATGATCGCGCTCGCTGATAGCTCCAAAATAGTCCTCAGCATTTTCAAGCGGTAGGTATGGCAAAGCTGGCAAAGGCTTATTTTTTAATTGCGAAAGGGTGAAATCAGGGAATTTGAAAAAGTCAAAATTGTTGTGATAACGTCCTTCTGGAAGCAAATCAACGCTTTCCAAATCGAAGGTTTCGGTTAGAAATGAGAGGAAAGATTTAGGCATTGACCGATCATACACGAAGCGAGAAGCGGGTCCAATATTGCGTTTTTGTAGGCTTTCCTTTACTTTTTGAATCAAATTACCTGAAAATTCATCATCAATATATAGTTCCGCATCGCGCGTTAACTTGATGGAATAGGTGTCCACAATTTCATAACCTGGAAAAAGCCATGAGACCGTTTGGCGCACAATGTCGTCAATCATAATCAACTCATGCCGCCCATTTTTAGAGGGCAATTCAATAAATCGAGGCAAATAATCAGATGGAATTTTGACAATAGCATATTCCGTTTTATGCGTATAACTCTCTTTTGAAACCAACGAAATAGCCAAATACAAAGCGGCATTATTTAAAAAAAGGCGAATTTTATCTTTCACCAAAAGCACGGGCTGCACGAAAGGCAGTAGGTTTTCACGAAAGTAATTTTCTACAAATTCTTTTTGTTCTTTATCTAAATCCAAACGGCGGAGGATAAAAATATTATGCTGACGCAACTCTGGAATGATTTCCTCCAAATAAATTCGGCTGAATTCCTCTTGTTGGCTATTGACAATTTTATGGATGGTTTTGAGTACTTCCTTGGGATTGTACTCAAGTTCTTTCTTCGTTTTTTTATTAATGCGCAACAAATTACGGTGTTGGGCTACCCGAACTCTAAAAAACTCATCCAAATTGGACGAGTAAATGGCTAAAAATTTGATGCGTTCGAGCAAAGGTACTGAGGGGTCTTTTGCCTCCTGCAAAACCCGATAATTAAATGATAACCAACTCACATCTCGATTCACATATATATCTAACTCCTGATGCATATCTTATTTTTAAAGTTTCAAAAATTTCTAATTTGCAATTTTAAAAAATTAAACTAAAATATCCCTTAAAAAGTGTTTAAATTTTCAAAATATACATCATTTTACGGTAAATAAAAGACTTCGATCAGAGGCTTTTGCACAGGAGAATTGTCGGGATTAGTGTCCATAATATCGCCCATATACGCCCACCAGCGTTGCAACACTTCTTGTTTTGGCAAATCATCGAGTGCGTTAGGGTCATCCGTTTTGAGAAAAGCGAATAAAATATGCGTTTCTTCATCCAAAAAGATAGAATATTCGCAAATTCCCACGCCTTTAAGTAAGTCGCGCAAATCAAGCCAAAGCTCATCGTGGCGTTTTTTATATTCAGCCATTTGCCCTTCATGAAGTTTCATTTTGAAAGCTATCCGTTGCATAGAAGTTGTATTTTATAAGAATTAAATAAGTTCCCATATAAAAAATAAAGCTAATCAAAAACTCTGTAAGAAAGAATCAAAATTATCTTTTCATCATTATTGGCATACTTTTATTAGGGTATTCAAACTATTCAAATATCATTCTTTAACCATAATTTGTAAATAAAAAAACGAATCTCATGACAAAAAGACTCCTTTTCTCACTCTGCGTTATGTGCGCTTGTCATCTACAAGCTTCTGCTCAAAAATTGGCTGTTGCAGGTACTAAACTTTCTATAAAAATACAAGGCGGCAAATCAACTGTTCGGTCAGGCGAGCAAGTTATATTGAAAGCTAAAGGCTTCAACGAAGAAATATCGACACTTCAATGGCAAGTCAGTATAGATGGCGTAACTTGGCAAAATATAGCAAAAGCCAATGGTGAAAACTTTGAAACAACACCTTTAACAGAAGCCCAATTTTTCCGCATTTTTACAATTCCGAACGATGGTTATTTAGCACTTGAAGACCTTTCAAATGTACAAATCATTACTTTAGGCGATAATGTCGCTTCTTCTAAGAAAAAGAAACAATAAAATCCCAAAATTTCGATTTAAGATTGAATAAGTCTGAAAATAAAAAAAGGTTATCTGTCTGCAGATAGCCTTTTTTTATTTTCAAGCTGATTTAAAGTAAACCGCTTATCATCGTGGTGTTGAGGTTTAATTGCACTCCCCTCAGTATAGGACATCAAATTTTAACTTCTTTCGGTAAAAATGGTGAAGCATCACCCCCACCCTTGATTATTTCACGGACAATCGTTGAGGAAATGTGAGAAAACTCAGGTTGTGAAATTAAAAAAATGGTTTCTACACCATCGCCTACAATATAGTTGAGTTGAGAAATGGTCTTTTCGTAATCAAAATCTGAAGCATTTCGCAGACCCCTCAGTATCCACTTCGCTCCCACCTTTTTACAGAAATCCGCCGTCAATTTTTCAAAGCAATCCACCTCTACTTTAGGCTCACGCATGAAAACATCTTTAATCCATTGAGTCCGTTGCTCTAATGTGAATAGAGAATTTTTCTGAGAATTAATGCCGATGCCAATGATAATTTTATCAAAAAGTGGTAAAGCCCGCTTCACAATGTCCACATGACCTGATGTAATGGGGTCGAAAGAGCCCGGGAAAACACATACATTCATAGCCTAATTTTTTTTACAAAACTAATAAACCTCAAGGGTTTAAAAAGTGGAATCCATTTATTTTTAAAAAATTAGAAATGAATCCAAAAACTTATCTACTAAGGTGTTCAAGCTGTGTTCTTTCAAGGTCATCACTTGGAGCAAATAAAAACGGTCGCCTGCCAAAAAGCATTTATTTTTTACTTGCGCTTTATCGTTATTATATTGCACACGCCATACTTTTCCTTTATGCATAAGCTGTTGAATATCAGCCTGATAAGCAATTTTTCCATCCACACTTTTGGCGGATGCATCGATGGTGGTGTTTAAAAATTCTTCAATCAACTCCGTAGAATCTTGCAAAAAAGTGCCTTGAGGGTAATCGCAATAATTGACAATATAAAACACGTTTTCAGGATTTTTCTCTTCGGGTTTGTTGATAAATTGGTGGTAATCCAACTCTCCGACAGCCGTTTCTATTTTTCTTACTTTCTCTGTCATCGCGCCCGATGGTGCTAATATTTTAAATTTCCCTTCATAACTTTGAAATTCCTGCCATGTGCCTACGGCAGCGGTAAAACTTAAAGTTAAAAATCCGATTAATATTAAACTTATAATTTTCATGTGAAACATGTGTTTTAAATAGATGATAGACAAGAGATATTTTCTAACCATCTATTGTCTAATATCTATCCTAAACGAATAAAAAGGGTAATTGGTGTACGAAATACCTGATATTCAATCAGTTAGAAATAAAAGTATCGAAAATATGAGACGGTTTGACGAAAAGGTATTAAAGAAATTTAGAGTAAGTTTAGATAAAAAACTAATTTTGAGAAAAGAAGAATTACAGACAACTTTAACTCATAATAATCTGGCATCTATTATCTAAAAATTTATAATTAATTTATGGCTTATACTTACGACTACCCCCGACCATCACTCACTGTTGACTGCATTATTTTCGGTTTAGATGAGTCCAGCAGATTGAAAGTGCTTTTGATTCAACGTGCCAAAAATCCTTTCAAAGATGCTTGGGCTTTGCCAGGTGGCTTTGTAGATGAAAATGAAACACTCGAATATGCGGCTTTGCGTGAATTGAAAGAAGAAACAGGTATTTCTGATTTATTTATTGAGCAATTATTCACTTTTGGTACACCAGGTCGTGACCCACGTGGGCGTGTGGTGACGGTGGCTTATTATTCTTTAATCAACCTTGCCGAGCATAAAATTGGTGCAGACACAGATGCTTTAGATGTGAAATGGTTTCCTATAAATTCATTGCCTCCTTTAGCATTTGACCATGCCGAAATATTGCTAACCGCTATCAATCGATTGCGCGGCAAAGTACGCTATCAGCCGATTGGTTTCGAGTTGTTGGCTGAAAAATTTACATTGACTCAACTTCAAAAGCTCTATGAAACCATTTTGGATAAAGAGTTGAACAAAAGAAATTTCAGAACAAAGATTTTGAAAATGAATATTCTCAAAGAGGAGGATATACTGAGGGGGGTCGCTCATCGCCCTGCACAATTGTATAGTTTTGATAAAGTGAAATATGAGGCTTATTTAAATCAAGGTTTCAATTTTGAAATATCTTAGCCACCGCAGCAATATAATATGAGAACTTTAATATTGGTAGATTTACAAAATGACTTTTGCAAAGGCGGTGCGCTTGAAGTAAAAAATGGAGATGCGGCGATTCCAATTGCTAATTTATTAATGCCCAAATTCGACATCGTGGTAGCTACCCAAGATTGGCATCCTGCTAATCATGGCTCGTTTGCAGCCAATCACCTTTGGCGAAAACCTGGGCAGGTGATTGATTTACATGGATTGCAACAAGTATTGTGGCCTATTCATTGTGTTCAAAACAGCTTCGGAGCAATGCTCAAAAAAGGGCTTAATACTGAGGGGGTAAATAAAATAGTACAAAAAGGCACTGACCTAAAGGTGGATAGTTATAGCGGTTTTTTCGATAATGGCAGAAGAAAGCAAACTGAGTTAGACGATTATTTATCTTCCAAAAATGTAGATGAAGTATTCGTCATAGGCTTGGCAACAGATTATTGCGTGAAATTTACGGCTTTGGATGCAGTATCTCTGGGATATAAAACGTATTTAATTGAAGATGGCTCGTGGGGCGTGAATTTGACTGTGGGGGATGTAGATAATGCTATTTTAGAGATGAAAAAAGCAGGCGTTAAAATTATACGCAGTTCGGAAATCTAATTTTTGTAAAGTTACTTTAGAGAAGAAAGCAGCTAAATTATTGATAATCAATAGTTTAGCTGCTTTTTTTATAGTGCAGAACTGGCGTTATGCGTTCTTTGTGCTACAAAAAAAAGCCTCCCGGACCGAAGTCGCGAGAGGCCATCCCAAAAACCGATTTAAAGCATATTCTTTAATGCGACATTTGGATTTTATCTAAG
>JAYTON010000491.1:0-11095 GCA_043747725.1 Saprospiraceae bacterium | reverse complement strand
TTATAAAGCGTAAATTTTCGCTTTTTTTCTACGAAAAGCCTTGTGTCTTCTGATGCAAGGCTTTTTCGATTTTATCTTCATCATTGTATTCGCTTGAAAATAAACCTATAAAGTGTACCTTTGTCATAATTGATTATTGGATTAAATTAGTTGGTTAAAAAAAATCAAGACGTTTTATCAATAAAAAAATACATGAAAAAAATAGCGGTTTTTACATCAGGCGGCGATTCTCCAGGTATGAACGCCAATATCAGAGCAGTGGTGCGAACAGCTTTACACTATGACTTAGGAATCACTGGTATCCGCAGCGGCTACGAAGGTTTGATTGATGGCGACATGTACGACATGAAATCTCAAGACGTTTCGAGCATTATTCAGCTCGGCGGCACCATCCTTCAAACAGCCCGCTCTGAACGGTTCATGACCAAAGAAGGTCGTCAACAAGCCTACGAAAACATCATAAAATTCGGTATTGATGGCATCGTCGCTTGCGGTGGCAATGGTACGTTTACGGGTGCGAAGGTTTTTATGGAAGAGCATCCCGATATTTCTATCGTCGGCACACCTGGTACCATTGATAACGACCTTTACGGAACAGACTATACTATCGGCTATGATACGGCGGTGAATACAGCCATGAATGCTATCGACAATATAAAAGACACTGCCAACGCACATGGTCGCTTATTTTTAGTAGAAGTCATGGGGCGTGATGCAGGTTTTATTGCCTTGCGCAGCGCTATTGCTACAGGAGCAGAGGCTGTTTTAGTACCTGAAACTTTTACAAATTTAGATGTGTTGGTCAATACGTTGAATGCCAATTATAGAAATAAAAAACGGGCGAGTGTCGTCGTCGTCGCAGAAGGTGATGATGCAGGTGGTGCTTTTGAAATATTACAACAAATCAAACCGCGTCTTTTATCAAAAGATATTCGAGTGACCATTTTAGGGCATATTCAACGCGGCGGGCGTCCGACTGTGATGGATAGAGTATTAGCCAGTCGGCTTGGATTAGAAGCCGTGCGCGCTTTGATGGATGGTAAAAAAGGCGTGATGATAGGTCAAATCAGCAGTGAAATTGCCTATACGCCCTTTGAAGAAGCCATAAAACACAACCAACGCATTAATCCAACGATGCTCGAAATGGTGGATATTTTAGCTTAATTGAAAGTTGAGAATTGAAAAATACGAATTGATCCAATTTTCAACTCTCCATTTTCAATTCTCAATTAAAAAAAGGTTTTATATAAATGGAGAATTTTGTAGATTATGTTAAAATAATGTGTCGCAGTGGTAAAGGTGGCGCGGGTTCGGCGCACTTTCATCGGGCTAAGTTCGTCGAAAAAGGGGGACCCGATGGTGGCAATGGTGGGCATGGTGGACACATTATACTGAGGGGTAGCAGCAACACATGGACGCTTCTGCATTTGAAATACCGCAAACACGTTTTTGCTGAAAATGGAGGCAATGGCACAGGCGCTAATTGTACAGGCGCGGATGGTGCTAGTGTCATACTCGATGTGCCGTTGGGAACAGTCGCTAAAGATGCTGAAACAGGGGAAGTTTATTTTGAAATAACGGAAGACGGCGAGCAACGCATTTTGCTCTCCGGCGGACGTGGTGGTATGGGTAACGCCTATTTTGCTACGCCTACCAATCAAACGCCCCGTTTTGCCCAACCTGGCGAACCCAATACCGAGCGTTGGATTATCCTCGAATTAAAGGTTCTCGCTGATGTAGGCTTAGTAGGCTTTCCGAATACGGGTAAATCTACTCTTTTAGCTTCTATTTCAGCAGCCAAGCCAGCTATCGCGGATTATGCTTTCACGACCGTTGTGCCCAATTTGGGCATCGTTGAATATAGAGATTTCCGCTCGTTTGTCATGGCGGATATTCCCGGCATTATTGAAGATGCGCATCAAGGCAAAGGCTTGGGGCATCGTTTTTTAAGGCATATTGAGCGCAATGCTACCCTACTTTTCCTTATTGCCTGCAATACTGAGCGCGGTATTAAAGCGGAATACGATATTTTATTGAAAGAATTGGAAATGTACAACGAGGAACTCATGCACAAACCACGCATTTTAGCCATCACCAAAATGGATATTATGGGCGACGAAATGATAGAGCTTTTAAAAGAGGAATTGCCCAAAGGCATACCCACTGTTTTCATATCAGCCGTATCTCAAAAAGGTTTAATGGAGTTGAAAGATTTGATTTGGAATACAATCAATGGTTAGTAAATTTAATCTATAATTGATTGATTATAAACCTATAAGGTTTTTAAAAACCTTATAGGTTTGCAGTACGTGCTAATTGTTTTTGATAAGTTTTAAATAAAATATCAACCAAATTATAAATTTTTATTTTAAATGGAAAATATCCAACTGGGTTATGTCAGCACATCCATTGAAAATGGTGTAGCGACTATTTCTTTTTACCATCCTGCCCAAAATTCATTGCCTTCAAATCTTCTCAATCAATTGGTCGAAGCCATCAACACGGCTGGCGCAGACCCCTCAGTATCGGCCCTCATTTTGAAGAGTGAAGGCGAAAAAATATTCTGTGCAGGGGCAAGTTTCGACGAATTATCAGCAATCACTGATTTTGAAGCTGGTAAAAAATTCTTTTCGGGCTTCGCCAATGTCATCAATGCGATGCGGAAATGCCCTAAGTTCGTCATTGTGCGGGCGCATGAGCGGGCAGTAGGCGGCGGCGTAGGCTTGTGTGCAGCAGCCGATTATTGCATGGCAACCACCAAATCCACTATTCGACTCAGCGAATTAGCTATCGGCATCGGTCCATTTGTCATTGGACCTGCCGTTGAGCGCAAGATGGGACTATCTGCTTTTTCAGAAATGGCTATCAATGCCACCGAATGGCGCACCGCAGAATGGGCAAGAGAAAAAGGACTTTTCAACGAAGTTTTTGAAAACATTGACTTGTTGGATGATTATTTAGAGCGTTTCACCACCCAATTATCAAAGTTTAATTCCGAAGCCATGCTCGAATTGAAGCGCGTTTTTTGGCAAAATACTGAGGGGTGGGATGATTTGCTCGCCGAACGAGCGGCTATTAGCGGACGCTTGGTTTTATCCGATTTTACTAAAAATGCTATTGCGGCGTTTAAAAAATAGGTTTAGTTTGCGTTGAAAATTTATCTAAACTTAATAAAAATTTTTGTTTTAAATTTTTATAGAGAATTGAAAATCAATTTTTTATAAACCTATAAAAATTTTAAAATATTGAAAATGAACATCACCACGACCAAATTAAGAACCACAATAGATTCACCCAACGATAATTCATCTACCGAAGCACTCCCTTTGGAAAAAGCTTTTCGTCTCATGGTCACTGCTAAAATAATGGCAGAGACGTATGAGGAAAATTTCCGCCTTGTTTCAAAATATGTTCATGCTGTCTCGCGTGGGCATGAAGCGGTGCAAGTTGCACTCGGGATGCAGCTTTTGCCACAAGATATTATGGGACCTTACTATCGGGACGATGCGATGATGCTCGCCATCGGCTCTACGCCCTACGATTTGATGCTCCAACTCTTGGCAAAACGTGACGACCCTTTCAGTGGCGGCAGACAATATTACAACCATATCAGTTTGAAAGATGCTGACAAGCCGACCATTCCTCATCTGTCGGCGGCAACGGGTATGCAAGCGATTCCGATGACGGGCGCAGCTATGGGCATTGCGTATAAAGAAGCCTTGAATATGGGTGAAAATTACGGCGACAACAAGCCGATTGTGGTTTGTTCGTTCGGCGATGCCTCCATTACTGAGGGGGAGGTGTCGGAAGCATTTCAGATGGCGGTTTTGAAAAAATTGCCCATTTTATACCTCGTTCAAGACAATGGCTGGGATATTTCAGCCAATGCCGCCGAGACGCGCACCAATAATGCAGCCGAATATGCACAAGGTTTCAAGGGTTTGGAAACGCGCTCAATTGATGGGTCTGATTTTGTAGAAAGTTATCAAACGTTTGAAGAAGTCATTGAAATTATGAGACGTGAACGTCGCCCATTTTTAATTCACGCCAAAGTGCCGCTTCTGACGCACCATACTTCTGGCGTTCGAAAAGAATGGTATCGCGATGATTTAGAAGAGCATTTTAGCCGCGACCCTTATTTGAAAATTAAAAAAACGATGCTATCATCGGAGAATGTCACTGCGAACGAAGTGTGGCAGGAGGGGGAACTATTGGCAATTGAAGATGAAATAAAACAAGTTGTTTTAAATTATTTTCATCAAGCCCTCGAAGCTGCTAACCCAATACCCGAAGATTTATTCACCCATATATTTGCGCCGACCGATATTATTGAAGAAAAAGGCAATAGACAACCCATTGATAATCAACCTGTTGTGATGGTGGACGCTGCTTTGCACGCTATTGAAGAGTTGATGAAAAAACATCCCGAATGTCTTTTTTATGGTCAAGATGTGGGCAGGCGGCTCGGTGGTGTGTTCAGAGAAGCCGCTACTTTGGCAGAAAAATTCGGCGATGAACGGGTGTTCAATACACCCATTCAAGAGGCATTTATTGTGGGTTCTACCGTCGGCATGTCGGCGGTGGGCTTGAAGCCGATTGTGGAAGTGCAATTTGCGGATTATATTTTTCCGGGCATCAATCAGTTGTTCAGTGAGGTAAGCCGTTCGTGCTATTTGAGCAATGGAAAATTCCCTGTTTCGATGGTTTTGCGCGTGCCGATTGGCGCGTACGGGAGCGGAGGACCTTATCATTCGAGCAGCGTGGAGACGATTATTACAGCCATTCGAGGTTTGAAAATAGCGTATCCAAGTAACGGGGCTGACTTGAAAGGCTTACTCAAAGCTGCTTATTACGACCCCAATCCCTGCATCATTTTTGAACACAAGGGTTTATACTGGTCAAAAGTGCCAGGTACTGAGGGGGCTAAAACGATAGAGCCGAGTGAGGATTATGTCCTCCCTTTTGGCAAAGGCAATATTGTGTTAAAGGCTGATAATCAACAACTTACGCATCATAAAATAATCGCCATTGTCACTTATGGCATGGGCGTTCATTGGGCATTGAATGCTGCTAAACGTTTTGTAGGGCAAGTCGAAATCGTGGATTTGAGGACACTGTTTCCATTGGATGACACTTTAATTTTTGAAACCGTCAAAAAACATGGGCGGTGTTTGGTGGTGACGGAAGAAGCTGTCAGCCCCAGTTTCGCTCAAAGTTTAGCGGGCAAAATTCAAGAGGTCTGTTTTGAATATTTGGATGCGCCTGTTCGGACATTGGGTGCTGAAAACGTGCCTGCTGTTCCGCTGAATGAAGTGCTTGAAAAGACGATGATTCCGAGTGTGGAGAAAGTGGAGAAGGCGATTGAGGGGTTGTTAAAGTATTGATTGTCAATTGATTGCAGTAAAATTATTTGATAAATTAAAAAATAATGTTGAAAGTCATTACATGGAATTGCAACATGGCTTTTAGAAAAAAAGCCAAATTTATAGAAACTTATAAGCCTGATATTTTAATTGTTCCCGAGTGCGAACACCCAAATAAACTAAAAAAAGAATTGCATTATGCCCAACCGAATGAAGTCTTTTGGTACGGGAATAATTTGAATAAAGGGTTATGCAGTATTTGCGATTTGGGCAAATAATCCACAAGACAGAGATTTTCAATATATTGGACAAGTATGTAAAGCACTCATTCATTATCAACACAAAATAGACATTATTAAAACATTATTTATTGGAGATTTCAATAGTAACTCAATTTGGGATAAACCAAGACGAGCCGTGAATCATTCAACTGTTGTTGATATTTTGGTCAATAGGGGGATGGAAAGCGCGTATCATAAATACTTTGGTTTGAGTCATGGATAAGAAGAACATCCCACACTTTTTTTGTACAGACACGTGACAAGCCCTATCATATTGATTACTGTTTTGCTTCGTTAGATATGTTGAACAGACTAAAGAAGGTTGAAGTTGGAGTTTTTGAAAATTGGAAAAGCCTCCGTGACCATATGCCTTTGATAGTTGAGTTTGAATAGATAGAATAGACACTCAATATATTGATAAAGACTTAAAAAAGAAGACGGATTTTAGTCCGTTAATGTTTACAAAGCCATGTGAATTTAATCATGCGTTTAAATTAAAAATAGTATGACACCTGAACTGGCTCGCTCACTTGCTCCCGACGATGCCACACTCATACGCGCCAAGACACTCGCCAGCCCTCGAAAATGGATATTCGTCGAGCGCAACGAACGGGCATTATGGGGTGAATGTAGCAGTAGCGGTTCTGAGCCATATCGCGCTATTGTGGATATGAATGGTCCCGCATATAAATGCACATGTCCCGTCAAACGCTTTCCTTGCAAGCATACTTTAGCCCTTCTGCTGATGGCTGCTGATGGTCATGCTGATACTTTTGGAAGAAATCCACCCCCTCAGTATGTCACCGATTGGCTCGATAATCGGGATCGCCGCAACGTCGCTAAAGCCGAACCTCGAACCGAAGAACAACTCGCTAAAAGTGAAGCCTCCAAAGATAAAACCCGCAACGAACGCCTCGAACTCATGGAAGATGGCATCGCTGATTTGCAACGCCGCTTGCTTGATATTGTCCGCGAAGGCATTGCTGCGCTTGATTCTGCCCCTCCTCAGTATTTTCAAGATTTGGCAGCCCGCATGGTGGATGCGAAGGTAGGAGGATTGAGTCGGCGTATTAAATCATGGGCATCGTTGCGCACAGGCTATCCCGATGATTGGCATGAACGGCTATTGGCTGAGTTAGGTACACTTTATTTATTTACAAAAGCTTTCAAAAATTTTGATAAAATAGATGACAGCTTGCAAATGGAAATTTTGATTCAAGCAGGTATATCCATAAAAAAAGAGGACTTATTGAATCAAAAAGGCATTGAAGATGATTGGCTGGTGATGGCTCAAATTGAAACAAAAGAAGAGGACAATCTGACAAGTCGCCGAGTGTGGTTGATGGGTAAGGAATCGGGTAAAACAGTCTTGATTTTAGATTTTGCTTTTGGGAATATGGGTTTTCCGTCGGCTTGGATAAATAGCTATGTGTATCATGCGGAAGTGGTATTTTATCCTTCGGCTTATCCTTTAAGAGTAGTTGTTAAAAGTATGGAATTAGGCAAAGCGTTTTCACAAATAATTGGTTATCAAGATTTTATACATTTTTTCAACGCCTATTCAAAAGCTGTTGCGCAAAATCCCTGGCTCAATGATTTCCCCGTTTTATTAGCGAATGTGATTCCTATTTTCAATAAAAATCAATTTTTTTTAATTGATACTCATAAAAAATACATCGGTTGTCAGCTTGATTTAAATGAAGAAAATAAAGACTTGAACGACGATATAGGTTGGAAAATAATGGCTCTCAGTGGTGGAAAACCCATAGCCGTTTTCGGCGAATGGACAGGTGAAACTTTAAGACCCCTCAGTATTTTTGCAGAAGGGCGGTTTATCCAACTAAGTGCATGAAGCAGACTACTCAGCCATTTCACTAACATTCTCCATCGCTTCCACAATTTCGATAGCGTCTTCAATTTCATCCAAATCGACCCTAAGATTTTCAACAATAAAATCCTGACGGTCAGGCGTATTTTTGCCCATATAATAATCGAGTATATGATCAATATTCATATCGTCCGTCATAATAACAGGTTGTAAACGGATACCTTCGCCTATAAAATCTTGAAATTCATTCGGTGAAATCTCGCCCAAACCCTTAAATCGGGTAATTTCAGCTTTACCTTTTAGCTTGCGAATCGCCACTTGTTTCTCTGTATCGGTGTAGCAATAATAGGTTGTTTTTTTATCGCGCACGCGGAAAAGCGGTGTATCGAGTATAAATAAATGCCCTTCTCGCACCAAATCAGGAAAAAATTGAAGGAAAAAAGTCAAAAGCAACAAGCGAATGTGCATACCATCCACGTCCGCATCGGTCGCAATGACAACCCGATTGTAGCGCAAAAACTCGATGCCATCTTCAATATTCAATGCATGTTGGAGCAAGTTCAATTCCTCGTTTTGATAGACAATTTTTTTAGTCATACCATAACAATTCAAGGGTTTTCCCCTTAAACTGAACACTGCTTGGGTCTCCACATCGCGTGCCTTCGTTAGCGAACCACTCGCCGAGTCCCCCTCAGTAATAAACACCGAAGTAAATGCTAATTTCTCCGCATCACCTTTTTCATTCAAGTGAAATCGGCAATCGCGCAGTTTTTTATTGTGAATATTCGCCTTTTTTGCGCGTTCATTCGCCAATTTTTTGATGCCCGCTATCTCCTTGCGCTCGCGCTCGTTTTGTTCAATGCGGCGTTTGAGGGCATCAGCCGTTTCTTTATTTTTATGTAAAAAATCGTCGAGATTCTTTTGCATAAAATCACCGATGAATTTTTTAATTGTCACACCTTCTGGTGCAATAGCCAACGACCCCAATTTAGTCTTGGTTTGCGATTCAAAAACAGGTTCTTCTACCCGCACCGAAATGGCGGCAATAATAGACGTTCGCACGTCCTGCGCTTCATATTTTTTATTGAAGAAACTGCGAACTGTTTCTACAACTGCTTCGCGAAAGGCTTGCAAATGTGTACCCCCTTGCGTCGTATTTTGACCATTGACGAATGAGTGATATTGCTCGCCATAATGCCGTCCGTGCGTCATCACTACATCAATATCTTCACCTTTCAAGGTAATTATTGGGTATTCAATATGTTCTTCACCGATTTTACGCTGCAAAAGATCGAGCAAACCATTTTTTGAAACCAGCGTTTTACCATTGAAATTGAGTTTCAAACCGGCATTCAAATAAGCATAATTCCATAATTGCGATTCAATAAATTCCGAGCGAAATTTATAGCCTTTAAAAATCGTGGAGTCCGGTTTAAAGTGAATCAGCGTACCGTTGGGTTCTGTGGTTTTCGCCAATTTATGGTCTTTCAACATCGCCCCCTCAGTAAATTCCGCCATTTTCATTTCACCTTCTCGGAAAGCTTGGACTTTAAAATATTCAGATAACGCATTCGCCGCTTTCGTACCCACACCATTCAAACCCACCGATTTTTTAAACGCTTTCGAGTCAAATTTACCACTCGTATTGATTTGCGAAACGCTGTCCACGACCTTACCCAAAGGAATGCCCCGCCCAAAGTCGCGCACCGACACCACACCTTCTTCCACCTTGATGTCAATATTTTTACCATGCCCCATCACAAACTCATCAATCGAGTTGTCAATGATTTCTTTCAGCAGTACATAAATACCATCGTCGGGCGCGCTACCGTCACCGAGTTTACCTATGTACATACCCGGGCGCAAGCGGATGTGCTCTTTCCAGTCCAGCGTGCGGATGTTATCGTCGTTATATTCTATTTTTGATAAATCTTGTTGAGCCATTTTTTTTAAATATTTGACTTATTTAAAATCTATAAATGTTATGGTGCGCTGCACCATTCTACGTAAAATTAGTGGGCTATTTATGTCCAATTCTCTCTTTCCCTTTTTCAGTTATAGCAGAACTGCGCGTCATTTTTTTGATATTTTCTACACGTCTAAAGCGCAAAGCTGTCCAATCTTCATCAATCGCTACGGCGCGGACGGGTTCAAAACCTTGCTCACCTAATATCGCCCAGCCTGTATCTCTATTAAAATCGCATTTATATTTTTTAGAAGTTCCTTTTGGATACGCAAACCAGAGCAAACCATCGCCTTCTAATTTCACGGTCGCTTCTATTGCTACCGCATCCACCTCCGCTTGTTTCGTACAAAAAGCTAAGATAAAATTGGTTTTTTCCACAGCCGCCAAGTCGCGTTCAAAAGTAGTTAACCCTTGCATAACATCCATATTGGCTTCAAAACTCGTGGGCGCATTGATGACCACAACGTTTTTAGAATCTTTAAAATTCATTTTTTTAAAAACACTATCCATTTTTCAACATTTTTTTCGAGGAATAAAATTAAAGATTTCACTTGAATTATCCTATTTTCAAACTTTTTATTTTAACAAAAATTGTTTTAAAATAAAAATACCCCCTCAGTATTTATTGGTTTTTTCAACAATTATTTTAATTTTGCCTTGTAAAACGCCTATTTTTTATAAAAAAGAAAAACAAAATGTCTGAAAAAAGAAATGCAGGGCTGACTTTCATTTTTATCACCTTACTGATAGACGTTACGGGGTTTGGCATCATCATCCCCATTTTGCCAACTCTAATAGCCGAATTAGTACAAGGCGACTTGAGTACAGCAGCGCGGTGGGGCGGTTTATTGATGTTCATTTTCGCCATTATGCAATTTATTTTCGCACCCATCATGGGTGGATTGAGCGATATGTATGGTCGGCGACCTGTGCTTTTAGCTACGCTTTTTGCTTTCGGATTGGATTTCATTTTACAGGGTCTTGCCCCCAATATTTGGTGGCTTTTCATAGGTCGGATGATTGCAGGTATCACGGGTGCGAGTTTTTCGACAGCGGGTGCATATATTGCAGACGTGAGTGAACCTGAAAAACGGGCACAAAACTTCGGTCTCATCGGCGCAGCTTTTGGCATCGGCTTCATTTTAGGTCCTGTTATTGGCGGATTTTTAGGGCAATTTGGCTCGCGCACACCGTTTTTTGCTTCAGCAGGCTTGGCATTGCTCAATTTTACGTACGGCTTTTTCATCCTTCCCGAATCTTTGAAACCAGAAAATCGGCGCCCTTTCGATTGGAAACGCGCCAATCCGTTGGGTACTTTACTCAGAGCGCGGCGTCATCCCGTATTGTTGAATTTGATAGGTTCGTTGGTTTTTGTTTATATTGCGGCTCATGCTAATCAAAGCACTTGGTCTTATATCATGATGGATAAATTTAAGTGGGATGCACGTATGATAGGCATTTCGCTGGGTTGGGTTGGCTTGACGGTCGGGATTGTACAAGGCGGTTTGACGCGCATTATTATTCCAAAATTGGGTCAAATACGGTCAATTTATATCGGTTTGGCATTAAATGCCTTTGGTTTTCTACTTTTTGCCTTTGCTTCTCAGACTTGGATGATATTTGCTTTTATGATTCCGTTTGCCATGGGCGGCATTGC
>JAYTON010000490.1:0-1564 GCA_043747725.1 Saprospiraceae bacterium | reverse complement strand
ACCCCAGAAAGGTTATGTCACCGTATTTAGATAACAAACCCATTATAAAGCTATGAACAACAAACACTTACATATAATAAAAATTCTTTTTATTTTTATTTTTTTAAGCCTTTATACTGAGGGGGTCAGTGCTCAACAAGAGGGTCAGCAAACCCTGTTCATGTTCAATGCCCTTGCCATCAATCCCGGTGTAGCAGGTTCACGCGATATTCCCACATTTACTCTCATGACGCGCAATCAATGGATTGGCTTCAAAGGCGCACCTGTGCAGCAAAATTTAAGTTTTCATTCACCACTTTTTAGTAAGCGTCTGGGATTCGGTTTTACTTTAGGCAATCGTCAAGTCGGGATTTTTAATACTCAAACCACTTCTATGGCATTATCCTATAGCCCAATTCGGACTAAAGATTTTGCATTGCGCATTGGGCTTCAAGGCTCGGCAAAGCGCATGGCTTTCAATTTCGATGATGCAGACCAAGTCAATACCATTGCCAACGAACGCAAATCAAATAGCGGATTAAAGCCGCGCATGTTCGGCAATTTCGGCATGGGTGTTTTTATGACTTATAAAGAGTGCTATATGGGCTTTTCTGTACCATTTTATTACGCCAATATCATAGGTATCAACAGCGAAACACCAACGACTGCTCTTGAGCAACCACATTACTATTTTATGATGGGCTTGGCTTTACCGCTTTTAGATAAAGTGTATATCAAACCTTCGGGCATCATAAAAAAAACAGCCAATGCGCCTTGGAGCATAGAAGTGAATGGCAGCCTTGTATTTAATGATAAAATTACGGCTGGAATGTCTTATCGGGCGGGTAAAACCAATCTTGAAGATATTGGGGAAAGCGTCGATTTTTTAATGTTTTTTCAAGTCAGTAATAAATGGGGCATTGGGTGTGCATACGATGTTAACCTTTCTCCGCTTAAAAAATACAATGATGGTAGCATAGAAGCAGTTATTCGGTACGATTTGAAGCAACCTGAGCTGCGGTTCAGCAATCCAAGAGTATTTTTTTAAAGCTCCATATTATTTTTAAAGATTCATTATAAAATGCATTTAATCAGCTTTTTAAATATTAAAAAAAATTAACTTTATTTAAACAAACAAAGTACGTTTCATTTAAACAGTCTATTTCGGTTTTATATTTGTTAATATATATTTGGATAACAACATTTTTAGGTTATAAATTCATTAAATAATACTCATGAATATGAAAAAATTAATTCTTTCCATATTAATACTGTCCAAAGGACTCTTTATGGAGAGTGGGAGTTTGGCAATGGCTCAAGAACCCATTATTATTACGAATGAAACTGAAATCAACAGTATCTTTCAAGAATATAGCCCTGCTTTTTACCAAAACGGGCTTGTTTTTATTGCCTCCAATCCTTCTGTAAATACAGATAAAAAAGAGGACGATAATACAGGCAAGGCGACGACTTCTCTCTTCTTTGCTGCTCGAAATGACAATGGCAGTCTTCAAAAACCGCTTACATTTGCAGAGGAATTGAGCACTAAATTTTATGATGGACCTCTTTCTTTTAGTAAAGATGG
>JAYTON010000489.1:0-1519 GCA_043747725.1 Saprospiraceae bacterium | reverse complement strand
TTCGCAATAACTTTATCTATGGCTTGTTTAGCTTCAACTATATTCATATTCTGGTTCTAATAATGAGAGTTGTTTAAATGATTGATGAATGTTAGGGCTATTAATAGCTTTTACAATTTCTCCCGCAACAGCTTTAAAAACAGGAACAGCGACACTATTTCCAGTTAATTTTCGCATCGCCCCATAACCGACTACTATTTTGAAGTCTTCGGGAAAGCCTTGTAATCTCAATAACTCTCTTGACGATAAACGTCTATTACCATTTACTAAGAGATAATTGTATGAACCTCCTGCTCTTAATGCACATGAAAAGGGTAAAATTGAAATATTCCCGCCTTTATTTTCATGCCATACTGACGGGTAAAAAGGTTCTACTTTTATCTTGGCTTGTCTTTTTTCAAAAATATCTTGTGAAGCAAATAATTTTTTATCTATCACTTCTTCGCTTTCCAAAATCTCACTTAATGGCGTAAAATCACCCACTTTTCTTGGAAATTTAAAGGCTATGTTTTCTTTAAAACCTACAATTACAGTACGCTCTCTTTTCTGTGGCAGACCAAAATCTAAGGCATTTAAGACGGTATGATGTGTATAATACCCTAATTCTTCTAATTTTTTTAGGATAACTTTAAAAGTTCTACCATTATCATGTGTCCTCAATTGCTTGACATTTTCAAGCATAAACGCATAAGGTTTTTTGACCCGTAATATTTCTTCAATATTAAAAAAAAGTGTTCCCCTTGTATCTGAAAACCCTTGCATATTGCCAATAATACTGAAAGGCTGGCAAGGGAAACCTGCCAATAATATGTCGTGGTCTGGAATTTCTTTCGGTGAAATTTGAGTAATATCGCCAAAAGGTTTTTCTCCAAAATTCGCGTCATACATCATTTGAGCGTCTTTATCCCATTCAGAAGTAAAGACATTTTTGCACCCAAAATGCTCAAATCCTAATCTAATACCGCCTATACCTGCGAAAAGGTCTATTGTTCTTAACTTTCTATTCATTAAAACCTTAATTTTAGAAAGCAAAGCTACAAAATCAGCATTGTATTTTTTGTATTTTCTGTTGAGAATAATTTACTTGATAGTCTTTTACTTTTGATTACTTCCTTTCGTTAAATCGAAGAACGGTATTTTTTTTTGATTGTGCAGAACGGTTGTGTTCACGCATACCCGCCGCCGTTGGGCTTTTGTGCGTGGGCTTTTGGCGGCGGGTTGGCGTGAACACGGTGTTCCGTGATGCCGTTTTTTTTATTTTTTTTATTTTTTTGTCGTCGTCATAACAGCTTTTTTTTATTTTTTGTAGTCGTATAAACGGCATTTTTTTATTGATATTTGGCTTTATTACCCCCTCAGTATTTTTGCCAATTTTGACCGTTTTTTGCCAAATATCGCCCGAAATCTCTTTTAAATCTGTCTCGGTTCGTTTATTTACCCCCCTCAGTATTTTTACCAATTTTGACTACTTTTTGTCAAATATAATTCTATAATTCCTTATTCTTTGCTATTTCTGTTG
>JAYTON010000488.1:0-5487 GCA_043747725.1 Saprospiraceae bacterium | reverse complement strand
CTATGCAAATCTAAAAAACTTCTGAATAAAACTACATTTAGAATATCTTCTCTATTATTTGCCAAAAATCAAACAACATAAAATGAATAAATATCTCCTTTCATTATGTGCTTTAGCTGCGTTTGTGATGTGTCATACACCTGGCGTAGAGTCGTCAGTTAATGGTAAAAGTGCTGTAGCTACTTTCAAACAATATTGCTCTGGTTGTCATCGAGCTGATGCCAATGTCTTCGTGGATAGAAATTGGAAACATGGCAATACCAAAGCGGACATTATCAAAAGCATTACAAATGGATATCCCGACCTCAGTATGCCTGCTTGGGGTGTAGTTTTGAAACCTGAGCAAATTAATGATCTTTCGGACTATATTTTAGTATCTATTGAAAACCGAAAATCGTTTGATTTCAAAGAGACACCTAAATCCAATCTTTTCACAGGCGGTTCTATCCATATCAAATTGGATACGGTTGCTAAAGGTATTAAAAACCCTTGGGGCATGGCTTTTCTGCCTGATGGCGATATGCTCTTTACGGATAGAAGCGGCGATTTTTATAGAATTGACAAAATGGGTAATAAAACCCTTATTCAAGGCACCCCCTCAGTATTAGCAGAAGGGCAAGGTGGTTTGTTGGATGTAGAATTGCATCCCAAATTTGGAGAGTCAATCACTCAATTATAGGTTAAAATCAACTTCATTTTTTCAAAACACAACCTCTTGATTATCAAACCAAAAGAGCCATTGGCTCTTTTGGGTATCCAATATTTCTACAACACAAACCCGCTCACTACTGCTGACCAACCACTCACCAAACCACTTTTGCCAATGGCTCTGCAACGCCACTCATAGCAACTGCCAGATTCATGACCTTTTAATTTGGTCTTGAGGGTGGTTGTATGATAATCGGTATTGAGCCGCCATGAGGCGTCGTCGGCTTGCCCTTCTATTTTGATGCGTTTTTCGATGTGGTAGAGGTAAACACCTGCCACTTTTGCCAACTTGAGACTTACCACGCCCCTTGCTTCGTCATTCACCAATTTGAGAATGGTCGGGATGTCCACAGAGGTGTATGACCTTTTCGGTTGGCGGGTATTAAAACCAGCGGCTAAGATAATGCTCTCATCCTTTTGGGCTAACAGTTCAATTAAACGCGCCACATACGTGAGTTGGTAGTCCAATTTTTTTTTGGCTCTATTTTTCTGTATAGTTGCAATTCTGCCGCCCTCTATATTTTTTATGAAGGCTTGGGCATAGACATCGCAACATTCTTTCAAAGATGTTATATCTGCTTCTAATGCCGAAAACTGATAGTCTTCTGTCATTAAAGTGACGACATTGTTAGCATAATCTACGAGTTGACCCTGCGGGAGTTTTTTGAATGCTTTAAGTATCACTAAGTTCATTTTCGTACTTCTTTTAGATATGTTTGGAAAACAACTTCCTTTACTTTTAACGGCAAAAAAATACCATAGACGGCAATTAAAGAAGGTTGTTACACATGATTTATTTTTCTGCTATCATTCCTGAGAATACGGTATAGATTATTTATTTAAATGTTAGAAAAATAGATATTAGCCTTAGAATGACAAAAGAAATCCTCTCATCGCAAAGGTGTTTTTATAAACCCAACAATACTGAGGGAGTCTGCCCCATTTTCAATTCACCGCTCCCATATCCCGTTTAATCGCCTCATACCGCATTTTCACCGCATCTAATTGACCGTTGAGCTTTTTATACACGGCTTGGTGCTGGTCGGACGGCGGGAAGTCGGCACCTCCGACTAAGGTTTCCTTTGAAATGCTGAGAAAACGCTCCAATAATTGGGAGGGGTTTCTGAAGGCATCTTGCCGCGCGCCTGTTTGGTAAATGTCATGCACTTGGCTTTCTATTTGCCAAAGGTCGTCCTCTATTTTGAGGAGGCTTGGCTTGTCGGTCGCGTTGGGTGCGGCGGCTTTGGCAAGTAGTTTGGCGCGCATTTGTTCTATTTTATCTATCAAATCGAAACAGGTTTTGATGGATTGATAGAGATTGATGCCAAAACTGTATTGCTTTTTGATGTCCTCCAAACTGCTGACGGTGTTGGGGTCTTTCAAAATTTCTACTTTTTGCGTTTGTAGGGTCTTGCCTATTTGCAGCGTCACGGTATAAATACCCGGCGCGACCAACGGCGCAGCAATACCGGGACCAACGTCTAAATCGTAGATAAACATATTCCGTTTGCCCAATGAATCCAATTTTACCCAATCTTTACCGCGTGGCTTGGTGCGCAAAGGCGGCATCACAATCTCTTGATGCCTCAAATCCCACCAAAGGCGATTGATGCCTACTTTTTTATTGCCTTCGATGGTTTGAATCAGATTGCCTTGGGCATCCGCAACGGTGATTTTGATTGAATCCTTGAAACTGGTATCTTTCAGGAAGTAATGGATAGACGCACCATCGGGCGGATTTTGACCCGATACAAAGCTGCGTTCGGTATGAATGGCTTGTTTTTCTTGAAAACGATACGCTTTTCGGATGGGCAGCAAGGCGATAGCAGGCAGTGGCTGCGATGTCGCCAAAGCTCGAATCGGCGTGATGTCGTCGAGGATATATGCCCCACGCCCATAAGTGCCAATCACCAAATCATTGAAATCTTTTTGAATGACTAAGCCATAAATCGGTGCAGGGGGCAGGTTATTTTTCAATTGTATCCACGTGCCGCCATCGTCGGGAGAGAAATATAAGCCGTTGTCAGAGCCTGCCCAAAGCAGCCCTTTTTTAGCAGGGTCTTCTCGAATTTGATGAATGAAGGATGAATTGGATTTTGGGAACGTATTACTGAGGGGTGTCCATGTCGCGCCATAATCTGTCGTTTTGTAGATATATGGATCAAAATCCCCCAATTGATTGAACACAATAGAAATATACGCTGCCCCAACTTCAAAATTAGAGGGGTCAATGCAGCGAATCGTGCCCCATTTCGGCAAGCCTTTGATATTGGCGGTGACATTTGTCCAGTTTTTACCCCCATCTTTAGTCACGTTGATTTGACCGTCGTTGCTGCCCGTCCAAATAATGCCTTCTTTGAGGGGCGATTCAGCGATGTAATATAAAGTACAGCCATCGAAGGTCATCAAATTATCGGAGTTCATGCCGCCTGAACTTTGTTGGTGAGATTTATCATTGGTCGTCAAATCGGGGCTGATGATTTGCCAACTTTGTCCGCCGTTGGTGGTTTGATGGACGAATTGACTGCCCACCAAGACCATACCCTTGCGGTGTTTTGACAACACCATTGGGTAATTCCAATGCCAACGGTATTTCATATCAGCGGGTGCCCAGCCGTAACCATTTTCGGGATAAACGCGCACATCTCGCGCATGTTTTGTCCGCATATCAAACACATCCAAGCCGCCATCGTAACAACCTGACCAGATAATATTGCTATCAAACGGGTCGGCTTGTGCATAGCCGCTTTCGCAACCGCCCACGCCTTGCCACGCGCCCAATGGAATCCCTCTTGCCAAGCTATTGCTCGGTGCGCGATACGAATAGCCATCCTGCCGATTGGTCAAAACATTGTAAGGCACTTGATTGTCCGTAGAAATATGGTACAATTGAGCAATGGGCAAGTTGATATTGCTTGATGTTTTACCGCCATTGAAAGTCATGTTGAGGCAACCATCATGCGCCACCATGATTCTGTTGGAGTCCCTTGGGTCGTACCACATATCGTGGGTATCGCCGCCCCATTGATAATTGCCGTTGCCATTGAAGGATTTGCCGCCATTATTGGAGGTCATAATCGTGACGCAGATGGTGTGAACTCGGTTGGGGTTTTGAGACGATACCCGAACGCGCGTGTAGTAAGGAGCGCGTTGTGCCATCGAATGGCTTTGAAACATGAGTTTCCAAGAGTCACCGCCATCCTCTGATTTATAGAGGCTCGGCACTTTATCTTCTATCAAAGCATACACTATTTTAGGATTGCTTTGCGCCACATCTACGGAGGTTTTTCCAACGGGATGCTCTGCACCGCTTGGTAAGCCGTTGCGGAGGGGCTGCCATGTTTTGCCACCATCTTGGGTTCTATAAATGCCGCTACCTGCGCCGCCACTGTTCAAGCCCCATGTTTTGATGTCAACTTGCCAAGCGGCAGCGAATAGGATGTCGGGGTTTTTAACATCCATCGACATATCGGAGCAGCCTGTGTTTTCATCTACAAAAAATACACGATTCCATGTTTTGCCGCCATCCGTTGTTTTATAGACGCCGCGCTCTTGTTGTGGTGCGCTCGCATTGCCTAATGCCGCCACATACACCGTGTTGGAATCCGTCGGATGAACGATGACGCGGCTGATGCGGGCGGTCTTTTGCAAGCCCATATTTTTCCAAGTCGCGCCGCCGTCGGTGGATTTATAAACGCCGTTGCCCATCGCATGAGCAGGTCGAATCAAGAAGGTTTCGCCCGTGCCAGCCCATATATGATTGGTATTAGAAGGTGCAATGGCTAATGCGCCGATGCTCGAATTGTCCATATCATCGAAAATGGGTTTCCAAGTGGTGCCAGCATCTTCTGTTTTGAAAATACCGCCGGATGCTGCGCCGACATAAGAAATCATCGGATTGCCTGGCACACCCACGACAGCTATGGCTCGATTGCCATCGGGTCCGATGAAGCGAACGCGCATTTGGTTGAGGTGACTTGTATCTAAAGATTGTGCTAACAGATGTTGACAGCTTATGAGAATGAAGGATAAGAGTAGGTTTCTTCGCATGGTCGTTAGGTTTTTATTTCAAAAAGATAAAAGTAGGAAAGAGACCATTCATTATTGCTAAAAAGGGTGTTTTACTGAGGGGGTAACTTTAGCTTTTGTCGAAATAATGATGTTTGTTCGTTTGTTCGTTCGGGAAACTTTTAAAGTTTCCCGAACAAATCCCTCTATGGATAAATGAAACGAAGCAGTTTTGCTTAAAAATAGTAGACACAAGAACCAAATCGAAAATTGTCATGGCGAGCAGAGAGCGTGGCAAATGTCACTGCGAGCGGAACGCAGCAGGCGGAGGCGTTGCAACTGAAGAAAAACCCCCGTCAGAAGCAAACGTGAGCGCATCATTTGCAAACATGAGCCATAACAGGGCGTGAAAAACTGGCGTCATTGGCAAACATGAGTCGTGAAATCACAAACGTTTAGAGTGAAATTCAAAACGTTCAGGGTGAAATCACAAACATGAGGCAGTGAAATTGGAAACGTTCAAGGTGAAATCACAAACGCAAGGCGTGGAATTGAAAACGTTCAGGCTGAAATTACAAACAGTAGTCCCTTTGGACAATAGACAGCCTTTTCAAATAGTCAATTTTATCATACATAGCTACTGAGGGGGTATATCCGCAACAAGGGTAAGACATAGGGATTAATTAAAAACGAAAGCCGCCGCCTCATTTGATTGAGACGGCGGCTTCGTATAATTCAATTTTTCCCGAAGGGATTCCTTCGGAACACTTT
>JAYTON010000487.1:0-2923 GCA_043747725.1 Saprospiraceae bacterium | reverse complement strand
TTAAACGAATCAAAATCATGGCAGAAGACAACAATGAAAAACTTCATCGCATATTATCGCTTGATGGAGGTGGTATTCGAGGCATTATGACAGGACAGGTTTTAGTGGCTCTTGAAGAAAAATTGAATAAAAAATACTTCCAAATTAATGGCAAACACACTGAAAAGCCTATCAGATTGGGTCAGTATTTCGATTTCGTAGCTGGCACCAGTACAGGTGGTATTCTGACTTGCCTTTTATTGTGCAGAGATGATAAAGACCCTGATTATCCGAAATTTTCAGCTAAAGAAGCCGTGGAAATGTATATGAAATTCGGTCGGGTGATATTCAAACCGACTTTTTCAGGCAAATTGCCTGGTTTTCTGTCAGGCATTGGCGGCTCCAAATTCACCAGTTTACAAATTGAAAATATATTGAAACAATACCTCGGTGAAAGAACTATGAGCGAATTGCTCAAGCCCTGCTTGATTACCAGTTATGATATACAGCAACGGCGGGCTGTGTTTTTCACATCGCACGATGCTAAATCGAAGGACAATGCGGACTTCCCTATTTGGCAAGTTGCGCGCTCTACTTCAGCAGCACCCACTTACTTCCCTCCGGCTGTTGCTGCTGCCAAAGATGACTTGATGTTTCACACGATTGACGGTGGTTTATTTGCCAATAATCCGACGATGTGCGCGGTGATAGAAGCCATGAAAATATTTAGAGATGAAAAAAATAAACTGAGTCGCTTGGATAATTTATTCATCCTGTCCATCGGCACAGGCGAAATCAAAAAGAAATATGAGTATGTGGACGCCTTGAAATGGGGCATTTTGCGTTGGATAACACCTATTATTGATATTATGATGACAGCCGTGGCAGAAACGGTGGATTATCAAGTGCGCAAGCTCTATAAAAACCTCGAACGCCCTAATCAATATTTCCGTATCATGCCTGAACTCGGTGACGCCAATCCTGAAATGGATGATGTAAAAGACAGCAATCTTCAAGCCTTGCGCCAAGCTGGGCTCAATTGCGCCTTTCAAAATGAGGATAGCTTGGATAAAATAGCGGAAATATTGATTAGAAATAGTTGAGTGTTTTAATAATTTTCAAAAAAATATGCCTTCTCATTACAACATCTCAGCAGATAAAACCTTGCTCGACCCCTCAGTCATTCACGCTTTTTTGACCAATTGTTATTGGGCTAAAGGTATCCCTTTTGAAAGCGTCTTGAAACGCATTCAAAATTCTATTTGCTTTGGTGTTTATGATAGCAAAGGCAATCAAGTGGGTTTCGCAAGAGTCATCACTGATTGTGAAAGTTTTGCTTATTTGGCAGATGTCTTTATCTTGCCATTGCATCGCGGGCAAGGCTTATCAAAACAACTCATGGCTTATATTATGGCGTATCCTGATTTGCAAAATTTGAAGCGTTTTATGCTCGCCACCGTTGACGCTCATAATGTTTACGCACCTTTTGGTTTTGAAGCAATACAAAATACGGATAGATGGATGGAGAAGACTCATTTAAATGTATATCAACTATAAAATATGACTCAACTCGTATTCGCCAGCAATAACTCGCACAAGGTGCAGGAAATCAACCAAATACTTGAAAATACTGAGGGGGGGCAGCTGCTCAAGAATTATAACATCGTGACCATGAGCAAGATCGGTCACACCACCGATTTGCCTGAAACACATGAGACAATCATAGAAAATGCTATTGAAAAGGCACAATTTCTACATAAAACGTATAATATTGCTTGCTTTTCGGAAGATACAGGTCTCGAAATTGATGCTTTGCATGGTAAGCCGGGTGTACATACGGCACATTATTCAGGCTCGCGCGATCCTCAAGGCAATATTGATTTAGTGCTGAAACAAATGGGTGATACCCCACACCGTTCCGCCCGTTTCAGAACGATTATTTGCCTTATTTTAAACGGTGAGCAGCATATTTTTGAAGGCGTTTGTGAAGGAACAATCCGTTTTGAATCCTCTGGTACTAAGGGGTTCGGTTATGACCCTATTTTTCAGCCCGAAGGCTATAATCAAACATTTGCGACTTTATCGGCAGATATAAAAAATAGTATCAGCCATAGAAGAAGAGCCATGCAAAAGCTGATGGATTTTTTGAGCAATATTTAATTTTGGAATAATACCTGTTATTTCAATAAAAGTTTGTAAATTACAAACTCATTTAATTAACCTAACATGCCTAATCTACCAATGACAACTTTAGAAAAATTAAACATCTCTATGCGCATTTTATTAGTCGGCTCCGCACTTTGGGTCGGCTCGATGGTCTTTAAGGGTGATAAATATCTGCAAAAAGCCCTTGAGAAAATCAACGCTGCACAAGAAGAAATCAGAGCCGCTCAAACCAATATTAAAGATGCTCGCGACAGCCTCAAAGTGGTGCAATTACAATTAGAAAATCTGAATAAACTCGCAAATGAAACACACTCTACACTGACTTTGCTGCGTGTAGAGCGCACTGCCATGTCCGAAAAATTCGATAGAATGATTTGGAACAGCAATATGATTCTCGATAAACAAAAACAAACCTTGGCTGATATAAAAAAACATAGAGAATTCCTCATAGCCGAAATAAATAAAATGAATATGGAGCAGTAGAACATGGGTAATTGGTGATTGGTAATAATTGGATATTAACTGAAAACGTTAAAAAAAACGAATCTATGAAAAACCTAATTTTAATACTCTTTTTTTTGATACCCCTCAGTATGGCGGCTCAAATTCGCTTGAATGACAAACTCAATACGGGCGATACGATTCCTGAATGGTATGGCAGAAGTGTTCAAAAGCCGTCGTATGCTGTGAAAGGAACGCAGATAACCGTTATGGCGGACACTATTTATTTAGTGAATGGAGTGCGATACGGTTACTACCAAAAATTGCAGGAGCTTAA
>JAYTON010000486.1:0-9331 GCA_043747725.1 Saprospiraceae bacterium | reverse complement strand
GTGGAATTGAATTTATTTTTGATGTGAAAATCGCTCGTGCCCAAGCCCGTATGTATACGCGGGCGGACAGCATATTTTAAAGCACCAGCTGCCGCATCTATATCTTGCTCAACCGAACGGCTGAGGGCGCAAACAGTAGCGTTTTTTATGAGTTTTGAAATTTGAGTCACAGAATCAAAATCACCTGGGCTTGAAATAGGGAAACCTGCTTCAATTACATCAACGCCAAGCTCTTCAAGAGCACGCGCGATTTCCAATTTTTCGGGCAAATTCAATTTGCAACCCGGTACCTGTTCGCCGTCGCGAAGTGTTGTGTCGAAAATAAAGACTTTATCAGCCATGTTTTTTTTATTTATTTTTAAAATAGTCAAAACGGACTTTGTACATTTGCTAAGTACACATTTTTCAATATAGAAAGAATATCAAAGTTACTTCAAAGGTTGTGGCAAAAAGATTTAACTTTGAGACAGCCTTACAGTGTTCAAACTGAAATTTTTATTTTATAACCTATTGATTATCAACGTTTTGCTTAAATAAACTATACGATGCCTACTTCATTGCAGAGACAACAACAGGGCGCAGTACAAGACCATTTATTTCAATTGATAAAAACCTTGACGAAGGCGGAAAAACGCAATTTCCGACTTTACGTAACGCGCAATCAGGACAGCGAAGATTTGAAATTCATACGCCTTTTCGACGTGCTGGATAAATCTAAAGATTATGATGAAAGCCAAATTTTCAAGAAAGTACCAGAGATTAAAAAGGAGCAATTATCCAATTTGAAAGCCCATTTGTACAAACAGTTGCTCACCAGTTTGAGGCTTTTACATAAAAATAAAAATACAGATATTGACATCCGAGAGAATATTGATTACGCTAAAGTATTGTACAACAAGGGTTTATATATTCAAAGTTTGCGTATTTTAGATAAAGCGAAGGGTTTGGCTACTGTCAATCATCAAAATCTTTTATTGCTCGAAATCATTGAATTTGAAAAACTTATTGAAAGCCGACACATCACGCGCAGCCACGAAGGCAGGGCGGATGAGTTAGCTGTGGAGTCGCAACAGACGATGCAGCATATTTTGAACACGAGCATTTTATCCAATGTTTCACTCCAATTATATGGCTTGTATCTTCAAATGGGACATGCGCGGAATGAAGTGGATTTGAAAAAAGCGGATGATTTTTTAACGCAAAAATTGACGACAACTTTTATGGAGGGCGGTCAGAATGGGCTTATTACTCATAAAGTAGAGATGGGCTTTTTTGAAAAAGTCTATTATTATCAATGTCATGTGTGGCATAGTTATATTGCTCAAAATTGGAAAAATTACTATCGCTACGCTTATAAATGGGTCGATCTTTTTGAGCTAGAGCCAATTATGAAAATCAACGACACATCACTTTATCTCAAAGGGGTTCATAATCTACTCAATGCGCTTTTTATGACACTCGACCATGAACGCCTTTCTAAAATATTGAATAACACAGAGTTATATATTGTAAAACATGCTGATTCGTTGGATGAAAATACCCGAACTTTGGCATTTCACCATATTTATTCCGCTAAAATCAATAAACACTTTTTGGAAGGCTCTTTTACTGAGGGGGTCAAGCTGATTCCTGAAATTGAAGAACAATTGAGAGAATTTTCAAAAACATTGGATGAGCATCGCATTCTGGTTTTTTATTATAAAATAGCCTGTCTTTATTTCGGTAGCGGCAATTTTGATAAAGCGATTGATTATTTAAATAAAATCATCAACCTCAAAACGGGCAATCTCCGCACCGATATTCAATGCTTCGCTCGCATGTTGCAACTCATTTGTCACTACGAAAAAGGGCATTATGCCTTGCTCGAATACCTCATCAAATCCGTCTATCGTTTCCTTTCTAAAAATGGCGACATGAGCGGTGTGATGCAAGAAGTCTTGAAATTTTTGAAAAAATCGCTGTTTATCAAGCAAAAAGACCTCAAAGAAGAGTTCAGCGAGTTGAAAAATAGGTTGGAAGAAATCGCTCAAAACCCATTTGAAAGGCGGTCTTTTATCTATTTGGACATCATCGCTTGGCTCGAATCTAAAGTAGATGGCAAAACGGTAGAGCAAGTGAGTAAGAAAAAATTCCTTGAGCGCGAGTTGAAAAAGGTGAAATTGGCAGGGGTGCTGAAAAATGTGACGAAGTAGCACCCCCTTAGTATAAACTCCTATTTCACCTTAAAAATCAATCTGCATTTCAATTACTTTGCGTTTATCCGTATCCACAATAGCTTTAAGTTTAGGATTCACTTTGCCGCCTTTCCAACGCACCATCGCGTAATTTTCTTCACGTTGAAAAAGCTCAACGGGCTTACCATTTATTTTATTGAGTTCATCTACGGTGGTGCCAATGCCGATGCCTTCCGATGTTTTCCAATCGCCTTTGCGAATGATAGCAGTCTCTAATTTCTTAAAATCCTGTCCTTTTTTCCATGTAATTTCCAATTCTTTATCCGAATTGGGGAACACAGAGGTCTTGACATCGCCCCTATCTACGCGCACGACTTTCGATTCGCCATACAATTTTTTAATGTCTTCTTCAGTCATATCAGCCGTTATTAAGCCTACTTGATGCTTTGGCTCGACGGTAATACTGTGTGCTGGTTTCTCTGACTGAGGGGCAATATTGCGAGGAGCTTGATTGAAGGTATCCAAATCAACAGGTATTTGACTACCGCCTTCGGTCGGTATCATTATGACATTATCATTTTGTTGTTCTTTTACTTTTTGCTGCTCTTTTGGCGCATTATCACAAGCAACTATTGTGAAAATGCATGCTATTGCACTGAAAATCAATCTGTTATATTTCATTTGTCAAATTTTTTTAAAGAATTACTTTATGAAACAACGTTTGAAAACAGTGTTAAGTTTTATTCTTTGTAAAAAAAATGCAAGTAAATCACAACCGTTAATGTAATCACTGATGTCGTAATAAACGTAGCAGATGCGCCAAAAGCCATCCAAATAACGCCTGCCAATGTACTCGCCACGAGCATCAAAACGCTTTGAAAGGCGGTATAAGTGCCGATAGCCGTTGCCGTGTTTTGAGCATCAGTGAGATTGCTAATCCATGCTTTGGCTATCCCCTCAGTGGCGGCGGCATATATGCCATACAAAAAGAACAAAACAAAAAACAACATGGCACTATTCGCAAATGCCATACCTGCATATACCATCGCAAAGATGAGCAAGCCACCAATATAGACCCGTTTCATACCCCATTTATCTGCCCAAACGCCCATCGGGTAGGCAGCGAGTGCGTAAATGAGATTATAAAAAATATAGATGCCAATAGCGAGACTGTCATTCATACCGGACTCTTTTATTTTCAAAATTAAAAAAATATCGGAGCTATTGAAAAGGGTGAAAACAAGGAGCGCACCTACTAATTGGCGGTATTTTGTAGGGCTTTTCTGCCAATATTTAATAAAATCAAGTAAGCCGGGCTTGGCTTTAGGGGTAGCAACTTTCGTTTTTTCTTTAATAAAAAATGTAAAACCGAATGCAATAATACCCGGAATAAATGCCCATAAAAACAATGACCTATATTGTTGAGGATAAAAATACAAATACAACAAAGCCAACGAGGGACCTAAAACCGCCCCAAAAGTATCCATTCCTCTATGAAAACCAAATACCCGACCCTTAAATTCAGGCGTCGTTTCGTCGGAAAGCAAAGCATCCCGTGCGCCCGTGCGGATGCCTTTGCCCAGCCTATCGAATGTACGAATAAAAAATACCCACATCGGAAACGCGAAAATAGCCATCAAGGGCTTGGCAAGGGTGCTGAGTCCGTAGCCTATTTGTACGAATGGCAATCGGCGACCGATATTATCGCTCCAATTGCCGAAATACCCTTTGCTCAATCCGGCGGTGGCTTCGGCAAGTCCCTCTAAAATGCCAATAAAAACGATTGAAAAACCAATGCTTTTTAAGTAAAGCGGCATCACAGGATAGAGCATTTCGCCCGCCACATCGGTAAAAAGGCTCACCAATGAAAGGATCCAGATATTGCGGGTGATGAATTTTTGAGTGATTGTCATAGGGTTTTTTAAAGTAAATAGTATTGTTTTATGTAAATGCTACATATTTTGTTCTTTTTTAATTTGTAAAACGAAATCAACTGTAGTTCTAAAATCTTCTGCGATTTCTTCAATAGTCAATTTTCCTCTTTTCAATGATTGAATTATCCCTTCTTTTTTTTCGTCCTTTTTCCCGTCACTATATGAAGTATCAATCACATTTTTCAAATCTCTATAAGATTTTAAACTTTCTTCATATTGTTCTTTTTCATGAGGACTAAATTTTGCTATTTCAGCTGTTTCAAATAAACGTTTGAATATCTTTTCTTGAAGTTTATTCGGACGTTTATTTAGATTTGGTAAATTCTTTAACACATAAAGCCATTTATCATAAGTCGTTACTAATTCATCTTCTGTTTTTGTGAAATTTGGCATTTCCAAGTATATAAATGTGAGTTTATCATAAAATACTTGACATTTTTGGTCTTTTAACTTGACTTCATGCCTAACTTCTTTATTAGGCAATTCAGCCGTTTTCTGAGCTTGATTTTTAGTATGATCAACCTGTTCTTTATTTTTATCTTCAGTAAATACAAAATCTAAAATACCAACTGTAAAAACCTCTGACAATCTATAATCCCAATCACCTCTTTGTGCTTGTTCTTGAATCGGAAAAGTTGAATAAAATACACTTCTATCTTTAAAATAATTTTGCTTCGCTTTCTGCATTTCTACAATGAAGCGTTCATTATTAGAACCTATACAGTACAAATCGAATATAGCTTTACGGTCAAATTCTGTTTCACCGAGATGCTCATTTTTTTTGTAACTCAAGTCTGTAATTCTACGTTGTTTAGGTAAAACAACTTCATTCAAAAAATCAATAAGCAAGTCTTTATTTGGTTCTGTACCGAATAATTTTTTAAATCCGAAATCCGTAAACGGATTAATATATTTTTCTTGAAGAACCATAGTTATTAAATTTTAATTAAAACAAAATTAGCCATTTTCTATTATTCTATAGTGTTTTTTATTGTTTTAATCTCAAAACGGCTTTTTTACTGAGGGAGTGTATTTGACGAACTCACAATTTTCAATTTTCAATTCTCACATCCTCCTCTCCACCCGCACCACCACATTACTAAACGCTGCATTCCCCGTCAACTCATCCAAAACAAACTCATCAGTCAAGTCATTGACGCTCACGCCGGCGTGTTGGTTTGCAATGTCGAGTTGAACGCCTGCTCGTGCATGACCATAGCCGTGCGGCATACTCACGACGCCGCGCATCATCGTATCGGTCAATTCAGCGGCGATTTCCACGCTGCCCACTCGCGAAGATATTTTCACAACTTGTTGATTGTCAATGCCTAATGCATGGGCATCTTCGGGATGTATCATCAGCGTACACCGATTGCGACCTCTGACCAATCGAGCGGAATTGTGCATCCATGAATTATTATCCCTCAAATGGCGTCTGCCGATTAAGAACAGCGGATACTGAGGGGTCGGTTTTTTATCCATCGCCAACTGCACCCTTTCCAAATCTTGAACAAGTAAATCGGGCGCGAGATGTATTTTTTTATCAGCTGTCAAAAGGCGTTCGGGCAAGCAGGATTGTAATGCGCCTAAGTCAATACCATGCGGATTCTCCTTCAATTGATCTAAAGTCAAGGCATATTTTCCATACATCAAACCTAAATTGAGTTTTACTTCTGGTGGCTCGGGCGTAAATTCACCCCCCTCAGTCTCAGTATTAGCGAACGCATGCGCTAATTCCTGATAAATTTCCCAATCATATTTCGCTCCTGCCGATTTTGGAAACAAGGCTTCCGAATATTTAGCCGTGTTGCGAATCGCTAAAGCATGAAAAGTGATGTCGTAATGCGTATTTTCCAAACCTGTTGCGGGCGGTAAGATAATGTCGGCATGGCGCGTGGTTTCGTTGATGTAAATATCAAAAGCGACCATATATTCCAATTTTTCAAAGGCTTTTTCCAATTGTCCACCGTTGGGCGTGGACAAAATAGGGTTGCCACAGCTTGTTATCATCGCTCGGATTTGACCATCCCCCTCAGTCAAAATCTCTTCAGCCAAAGCAGCGACGGGCAATTCGCTCATAAACTCAGGCAAATTCCGTACGCGACTGCGCCAACGCCCGATGACAGGCGGCGCCTTGCTCGGGCGAACAATATCGAAAGCTGGGGTAGTGAACATAGCACCGCCCGCCTTATCAAAATTATCGGTGAGTATATTCAAAACATTAATCAGCCATTGACTCACACCCCCAAATGCTTGCGTGGATACGCCCACACGACCATAACAAACAGCCGATTTTGCTGCTGGAAATTCCCTCGCCAAACGCTCAATAGTGGTGGCTGAAATGCCCGTTTGAGCCGCTATTTTTTCAGGAGCATAATTTTCAACAATTTGTTTTACTTCATTGACCCCCTCAGTAAAAACCTCATTTTTACCCATTTTTACAAGGTTTTCCTTGAAAATAACGTGAATCATGCCCAAAAGTAGGAACACATCGCTGCCCGGACGGATGGCATGATGCTCGGTTGCCTTCTCCGCCGTCTCCGTGAATCGAGGGTCAATCACGACCACTTTACCGCCCCGTTTTTGAATGGATTGAAGGCGGTGCGTGACATCGGGGGCAGTCATGATACTCCCATTGGAAGCCACTGGATTGCCGCCTATGATGAGCCAATAATCGGTGTGGTCAATGTCGGGAATAGGCAACAGAAAGTAATGCCCAAACATCAGCAAAGCTGCAAAATGGTGGGGTAATTGGTCAGTAGAAGTCGCCGAAAACATATTTTTTGTTTTCAGCAATCTGAAAAAAGAAGGCGAAAATAGAGTCGTGCCCAAATTATGTATAGACGGGTTGCCTTGATAGACACCCACCGCATTGTTGCCATGTTTTGCTTGAATATCCTTCAATTTATCCACTATTTCGCTATAAGCGGCTTCCCAACTGATGGGTTTCCAACCATCTGCCGTGCGTTTGACGGGCGTTTTCAAGCGGTTCGGATCTTCATAAATATCTTTCATTGCCACTGCTTTTGGGCAAATATGCCCTCTGCTGAACGCGTCGTTTTTATCGCCCGCGATGGTGGTGATGGTGCCGTTTTCGGTTTTTATTTCGAGTCCGCACATGGCTTCGCAGAGGTTGCAGGTGCGATAATGGGTTGTTGTCATGAATTATTAAACTTTATAAATTCAAATAATAAAGTCCCCTTTTGGGGGATTTAGGGGGCTGTATTGTAAAAACTTTTAAAAATAGTCATTCTTTTTATACCCCTCAGTATTTCATTGAAATTTAGAAAAAAATAAGCCATTTAGTCATGATGAATGATAAATGATGAACGATGAATTGTTACTCTTTTCAATCATTTTTGATTAAATTTGTATTTGAAAACAAACGAATTCATCATTTAATATTCCTAACTCATCATTCTCTAATGCGCTTCAAAAATCCACTTTTCAGCCTAATCATTTTCAGCCTTCTTTGGACAAGCTGCACCACGCCACAAACTTTATTGGTATCCAATCGGTTGCCTGCGGATATCCATACCCTCAAAATTGCACGCCCTTTGGTCATTTTAAATTTAATAAGCTCTTCAGAAAATGAAGATACGAGTACTCAAGTTTCTATCGATATGGAGAATAAAATCATGGATGCGGTGGAGGAGGTGTTGCCTGAAAATATTAAATACAGTTACCTTGTCCTCAAAGATTCAAGCATGTCAGTTATTGATAGCAGCTTGACAGTCTTGAAAAATAAAGTCTTGATTTCAGGTGATTTAGAAATTAACCTACCAAGACCTTTGGTAGACGTGATGAAACGCGATACCATTCCCTACTTGCTTTGGGTACACGTGGATGGCTACCAAATGACGCGTGAAACTTATAAATTGGAGAAAACAAGTGCCGTTTTTCTAGATGTTGTAGGAGCTTTAATCAGCGGCGATATTCAACCAACGCCCTCTAGAGGTGACGCGCGTTTGGTGGGTTTTATAGTCGATAGAGATAGAAATAATGTTGCTTTTTTTAAAATTATGAATATACAAAACAAGTATATTTCAGAAACTGCCAACGTCCATAAAGCCATAATTGACTTATTCGATGGCTATTTTTATAAGTATAAGAAAGGGCAATTTGAGAAAATGAAGAAGTGATTGAGATATTATAAAGTTAAGTAATTGATTATCAATGATTTATGAAAAATGATGGAGTGGCTTCAAATCACTCCATCATTAATAATTATACTGCAATATTTTACATTTTAAATTAAAATACGAATGTCAAATTTTAAATTTTTACTTTTCAATCATAAATAGCTTCTCTCAAAAATTTATTCAGAGGTTGTGCTGCTTCAAAATGACTCATCAGTATTTCCACAAAATTGGGCTTCAAAGCGTCCTTGGCATCAATAGTTTTACTCCAATAAAATTGCGTATTCGCTATAAGTGGTTGATATTCAAGGGCTTCTGTGAATTCAGCTACCATGCGTTTGTTCTTTTCGCCTTTAATTTCGCCCCAATAATTTTTAAAATTTTCATCATTAATCAAGTCCGAAAAACGCTCGGTATTGTCCATTATATACCGCCGAACACGACGCAAGGTCTCCTTTTCTTCAAAAAAATACGCGCCACCTGCTATGAAAGATTCATGCGCGCCGAGTTGAAAATAATGCCCTGGATATATTTTATCTTTCGTCCCGTATCGTCCAATCGAAGCAGATAAATGTTCTTTGTAAGGGCGTTTATCTTTAGAAAAACGGATGTCGCGGTTGATCCTGAACAACATTTGCTTGGATGGAATAAGGGATAATTCAGGTTCAGAATCTGCCAAAGAAGCCACTATTTTCTCTACCAATTCGATAAATGGTTCTTTTGCGGATTTTTCGTAGGCTTTTTTGTGGGCGTTGAACCAATCGCGGTCATTATTTTTAGAAAGGTTTAGAAAAAAATCAAAATAGTTTTGGCTGAGCATAGCATTTTTTTTTAACGAGTGAAATAAATTTTAAAACTAATTTTGCTCAAATTTAGATTTAATTTGTGAATTTTAACTCATAGGTCACATAGGATACATACAATAAATAAATTTTAAGAATGAAAAAATACATCTGGCTACGCTTTCTTATCGTCCTGTCGATACCCCTCAGTATTGTCATTTTTACTTGTTGCTCAACGAGTAAAAAAACAACTATCGAAACCAAACCCACGACGCCCATACCCGACACAGGAATGGACATCA
>JAYTON010000485.1:0-1554 GCA_043747725.1 Saprospiraceae bacterium | reverse complement strand
CCACCTATTTCCGATCATGTGCAAACCTATCTCGATAGGTATTTCGATGCTCGTCATAGCTATTTTGCAAAATATTATTTCGCCAGAATGTCTATTGAGTTTTTCTATCTAACTCACTATAACACCTTGATTGTCAACTATGTTCATTCCTAGTTTTTTTAGTAATTCAGTAGCATTTTTGATTTTTTTATGTAAAATTTTCTCTTTTATGTATTCTGGAACGTCAGGATTGTAAGGCTGTCTTTCCTTTACCATTTTGTAAATAATGGTTGCCATCTTTCTTGCTGTTGCTGTTATTGCTGCACCTCTTCCTTTTCTTAGACCTATTCTTTTGAAAAAATGCACTAGCTGCCCAGTTTTTTGGTTTCCTACGACATTTGCAGCGTCTCTTAATGCCAAACCTAAAGGGTTTTTACCTTTTGGTGTTCTGCTACTTTTTACTTTGCTCCCAGTAATTTTGTTATTTGGCGAAAGTCTTAACCAGCTACAAAAATGTTTGGCTGAAGGAAATTTATCTATATCCAAGCCCACTTCTGATATAAAGCTATACAGCGTGTTGACGCTAATGCATGGAATAGCCATTAAATCAACGCCGAATACCTTAAAAGCCATTTCTTGTATTTTTACCTTGATTTGATTTTTACCCTTAATCTGCTTTTTTTTCAGTGCTATTTCGGGAGTAATCTCATAAGTAAATTGCATTAGGTTAAACTGCTTATCAATTTGACAATCAAGATTTTTTAATTGATTTTGATAAAACTCGAAAGTTTCAAAATTTTGCTTTAATTCAAACATTAATTCCTCTCTGGGATTGCCATAAAGTGAATCCATTATTTCTTCTTGGGATTTTTTTACTCTTTTGTCAGCCAATTTGGATAATTCCTGCGGATTATATTGCTGGTCCAAAATAGCTCTAATTATTGCCAATCCACTTTTACCAACTATATCACTTACCGCCACATCAAGTCTAAAATTCATCATTCTGAGGCATTTTTGCATACGAAGTGTAACTTTGCTAATATCTTGAATTAAATTTTTGCGATGACGAGAAAGTTCTTTAAGAATGGCTTGATTATTTTCTGGAAGAAAACAACTGTTCAGCAAGCCAAGGGTGTGTAACTTTTGGATGCTTTGAGCATCTTTTACGTCTGTCTTCTTGAAATTTTTAATTGCACTACCCGCTATTAACCTTACATCAAAACCATTTTCAATTAATACAAAATAAAGACTTTGCCAATAGCTGCCAGTACTTTCCATCGCAACTGTGGTTACATTAGCTGACTGTAAAAATGATATTAATTTTAAATGTTCACTATGGGTTATTCCAAACTCCTTAATATCATCAAGCCCTTGACCGATGGCAACATAATGACTGCGTGAGCCGATATCAATACCTGCAGCATTGGGATTGACAATTTCAATGTTCATTGTTTTTTTCATTTCTTTTTATTAAATGTTACAAAAATTGAAAAGAAGACAATGTATATTTACTAAAATTATTCTATACGGGATCCCTATTAAGGGTCACCAATTGATTTTTAAAAGGCCTTGTGG
>JAYTON010000484.1:0-3493 GCA_043747725.1 Saprospiraceae bacterium | reverse complement strand
AAAAACAAAAAATCGGTTACTAAACCCTTCCAGAACCATTACAAAAATACTGAGGGGTACAGCATTTGATTTTTTTTCTTATTTTTACGAAAGAAACAAAATCAAATGCCACTATGAAAAAAATATACACCCTACTCTGCTTCATGCTCATTTCGTTGTCGTTCATGGCTCAATCTTATGTGCCTGAAAAGAACAATCCTAAAATAAAAGCACCTACCAAAGTACCCATTCAAGCCTATGCTTTCAATCTGAAAAAAGTAAAACTCTTAGATGGTAGCCCTTTCAAAAAAGCCATGGATTTGGATGCTGAATATCTCTTGGACATCAAACCCGATAGATTATTGCATCGTTTTCACAAACATGCAGGCTTGCCAACAAAAGATTCCCTCTACGGCGGATGGGAAAACTCAGGGCTTTCGGGGCATACTTTAGGGCATTATCTCTCAGCCTGTTCGATGATGTATGTTTCTACAGATAATCCTGAGTTTAAAAAACGAGTGGATTATATCGTTGATGAACTCGAACGCTGTCAAATAGCGCGTAAAACAGGCTATATCGGAGCCGTTGAAAAAGAAGATACTATTTTTGGCAAATTGGCAAAAGGCGATATTACCTCAAGGGGGTTTGATTTGAATGGGGGCTGGTCGCCGTTTTATGTGGTGCATAAAAACATGGCGGGTTTAGTGGATGCCTACTTGTATTGCGATAATGCAAAAGCCTTGAAAGTGGTGTCTGCCTTTGCTGATTGGGTAGGAAATACTGTCAATAACCTTAATGCCGAGCAATTGGAATTGATGCTTACCTGTGAATATGGCGGCATGAATGATGTTTTGACGGCTGTTTATGCGATTACCGGTAATAAAAAATACCTTGATTTGTCTTATAAATTTCATGATAAATTCGTGATGGAGAAATTGGCTCAAAAAATTGACCCCATGCCAGGCAAACACTCCAACACCAATGTGCCGAAAGCCACAGGCAGTGCCTTGCGCTACGTTTTTACAGGCGATGAAAAGGATAAAACCATTTCTCAATTCTTTTGGCAACGCATGGTGCATGACCACACCTACGTGATCGGCGGCAACAGCAATTATGAATATTGTGGTGAACCCAAACAACTCAATGACCGCCTTAGCGATAACACTTGCGAAACGTGCAACACCTATAATATGCTGAAACTCACGCGGCATTTATTCTCTCAAAATCCGAATAGTGAGTTAGGCGATTACTACGAAAGGGCATTGTACAACCATATCCTCGCCTCTCAAAATCCGGAAGATGGCATGATGTGTTATTTCGTTCCCCTTCGAATGGGCACTAAAAAAGAGTTCAGTCACCGCTTTACAACCTTCACGTGCTGCGTAGGTTCGGGTATTGAAAACCATTCAAAATATGCAGAAAGCATTTATTACGAAGGCAAAAATGGTGATTTATACATCAATTTGTTTATCCCCTCAGTATTAGACTGGTCTGAACGCGGTTTGACAGTGCGTCAAGAAACGGGTTTTCCTGAAAGCAATGAAACCAATTTCACTTTTCAATGTGCTAAAAAAATAGCAATGGTGGTGAATATTCGCAATCCAAATTGGGCAAAAGGAGATTTGAGTATTTTCATTAATGGTAAAAAAATTGAAGCTATTAAAAATGCGAATGGCTATTTGACGGTCAATCGAACTTGGAAAAATGGGGATAAAATGCAGGTGCGTTTTGGCATGTCGCTGAGTTTTGAAGCCATGCCTGACAATCCTAATCGCATTGCATTTCTCTACGGACCGATTGTTTTAGCAGGTCAATTGGGTCGTGAAATGCCCGACCCGTTGTATGGCACACCCGTTTTATTGACCGATAATCGGCAAATTTCTGATTGGATAAAACCCGTTGCGAATGAAAAATTAGCGTTTGAAATCAAAGATGTCGGCAAACCGATGAGTCCTCAACTCCTACCCTTTTATAAAACTTACAACAATTATTACAGCGTTTATTGGGATTATTTCACGCCTAAAGATTGGGCAAACCGCCAAGCAGAATACGAAGCCGATAAAAAACGACAAATAGAATTGGACAATAAAACCATCGACATCATGCGCTTCGAAATGCAGCCCGAACGCGATCACAACCTCAAAACCGAAGGCGAATCCTTCACGAGCGATGCCTTAGGCAGGATGGGGCGTGAAGTTCGCAAAGGCGGCTATTTTGAATTTGATATAAAAATTGACCCCTCAGTAAATCAAGGTCTTTTATGCTCCTACATCGGTGACGACAAAAATCGCCTATTCGACATATTAATAGACGGTGTCAAAATAGCCACCCAAGAACTCAAAGGCGGCAAAACAGGTCGTTTTTTTGATGAAATCTACCCTATTCCTTCGGAATTATTGAAGGATAAAACAAAGGTTGTTGTCAGAATACAAGCGGCTGTGGGGAAAACGGCAGGGCGGATTTTTGGGTGTCGCATTGTGAGGATGTGAAGAGTTTAGTTTTAAAATATGGGTATTTTGTCGAATAAAAAAATCGCATAATTCATTGGTTGTCAATGAATTATGCGATTTTTTATTTTATTCAATCAAATCAAACGACAATATCATCCTCAGCATGACAAACCATAATAATATCAACGCCCAATGCTTTCTCAATTTTATAAATCGTTTTGAGTTCTAAATTATGAAAGCCTGAAAGCCAACGAGTGATTTCAGATTCTGATTTGCCCAATAATCGGGCAAGGTCACGGCGTGATTTACCCTGAGCTCGTAAAGTCTTTATGATTTTTACGGCAATAGCCACGTTTTTTGGAACTTCCTGTTTGGTAGATTCAGGCGTTCGAGCGATTATTTCATCAAAAGCATCCATATTATTTATTAAATTAAGATGTCAATATTATCAATGTCTAAAATTTCTTTGCCTTGAAAACGAAAAATCCCTTCCGATATAAGCTGATTGATTTGTCTTCCCATAGTTTTGGCAAACCGAAAATGAGGTATCAATTCAGGTGTGCCTTGTGTTATTGCGGATTTCTTAATTCCACCATTGGCTAAAATAACGATTGATTCACTTATCCAAATACAATAAAGCCTTAAATCATTGTTTTCGATCTGAGTTATCCCTACTTTACGTTGACCTTTTGGTGGAGGTGGTAATGCATGAGCTTCTTCTTCAAATCTAAATAATTCAATCAATGCGCTGTGATTGTTACCTATTTCCATAACCCATTGTACTAAACAATTCAAATCATCAGACACAGACACATCCTCTTTCATTTTAGTAAAAAATTTATCCGTTTCGCTTTTATCACTATCTTCTGTTTGAAAAGTATAAAACCGCACCTTGCGAAAATCTTTAAACACTTGCAAATTTACATATTGTTTCACTTATAAGTCAAATTTTATTGAAGATTAATTTTTCTCACATTCGTTTTTAATTATTTAAAATCATTTTATTGCTAAATGTACATTACCTTTTTTTATCTAACAAAAGTTTTGTTAGAATTTAAAACATA
>JAYTON010000483.1:0-4674 GCA_043747725.1 Saprospiraceae bacterium | reverse complement strand
TTTTAATCCTCTTAATAAAAACGCTATCAGTGATTTTCTAACGGGCGTATTATGGATAAAATTCAGCGTTAATAATCAAACTTCTCAAAGACTTTTTATTGATTTCAACCCTATAGTTGCCGATTCAATTAGTTTATATACTGCCGATGAAAATGGTCAGATGTTGAAAACCCAAACGGGGCAATTGATGCCCTTTAATGAAAGAAGCATCGAACATACCAATCAGAACCTCGAACTATTAGGTCAGAAAAATATGAATCAGGTATATTATATACGCCTTGTTAGTAGTTTATCCACTTCATATAGAATTCGAGTCGGAACTGAAAAAGCGATTCTGAAAAATTACCACAGTAGTGATGTATTTTATGGCTTCTTTTATGGTTTTATTGTCTTGGTTATCTTGCTCAATTTTTCAATTTATTTTGCTCAACGCACGGCACTCTATATATGGTATGCCTTTTATATGCTCAGTATGCTTTGCATGTTGACCTCTTTCAACGGCAATATGCATGAGTGGTTTTTCTACGATACTCCTCAGTATAACCCTGCTTTATACATCTTCAACACGATTCCGAGCATCTTAGCCTGTATTTTTACAATGTATCTATTGCAGGTGAAAAATCTCTTGCCCGCTTACCATAAAGTATTGATTTTCATTGTTTTCGCTAAAATTGCTGTGTTTTTATATTCTTTTTATGATATTCAATTTGGTATCAATATTACGCATTTTTTAGCTATCCCGATTATTAGTATGACTCTGTTTGTGGCTTATCAATCATGGAAAAAAGGAAATTTTTCGGCTAAGTACTATATGCTGGGTGGTGGATTGAGGCTATTGGCTATTGCTATAATTTACTTAAAAAACTTTGAAATTATCAGTTGGCATATTGAAAATGAGCGTATCCTTTATACCGGTATTTTACTTGAAGTATTATTTTTAACTATTGCTATTGCTCACCGTTTTAAAATATTGGCTACTGAAAAAGAAGAAGTGCAGAAACACGCCATTTTCTCATTAAGTGAAAAACAAAATATCATCAATAAACAAAATCAATTACTTGAACAGCGGGTGAATGAGCGCACCGCTGAGTTGCAATTAGCCCTCAAAAGAGAGAAAGAAAAAGAAGAGAAAATGATGAGGAGTAATAGAGAATTGACTGAATTTGCCTCTATTGTGTCGCATGATTTGAGAGCCCCTTTGCGCAATATTAATTCGTTTACTCAAATTTTAATCAAAAGAAATAAACTCAAATTCGATGATAAAGATTTTGAATATGCCCAATTTATCCAATCGGGCGTTCGGCAATCCACTCAGTTGATTGAGGATTTGTTGAACTATTCGAGGATGGATAAGAATATAGGTGACCCTATATTTTTGGATTTGAACGAATTGGTGCTGGATATTTTAAATAATAACAGCCATTATTTAGGTGAAAAGAACGCATCATTTGAAATAAATACTTTACCGCAGGTGAAAGGGCATGCTTCACTGCTGACGCTTATTTGGCAAAATCTTATTTTCAATGGCTTGAAATACAATGATTCTGAGCAACCTAATATTACCGTCGGTTGCGATAATATCAAAGGAAAAACGACTTTTTGGGTGTGTGATAATGGTATAGGGATAGATTCTCAGTATCAAGAGGAAATTTTTAGAATGTTTCGCCGCCTACATACAAGCGATAAATATGAAGGAACGGGCATCGGTTTGGCTTTCTGCAAGAGGGTAGTCGAGTATTACGATGGGCATATATATTTTGAGTCAGCAACAGTCAACGGGACAACATTTTTTTTCACACTCCCTAAAATTCTATATGCTTCTGACAGTATCGCCGCAACTATTGAGAAATTAAATACCGAACTTTTGGTGGCAGCTTAAATTTAAAATTATATATTTGCCTAATAAAAACGGCTTGATACTGAGGGGTATCAAGCCGTTTTTCAATGTTTTTTTAAATTAAATTTTGTTTACATTTAAAACATTTTTCTAAAACAGTGGAACAGCATAATACCCTGCTTGCCTTTATTACCCTCTATATGATAGCTACTATTTTAATCGGCTATTGGGCATCTAAATTTGTTAAAAACACCAATGATTTTGTTGTCGCAGGTCGTCGAATGCCTTTAATAGTGGTAGCGTCGGGGTTGTTTGCTACGTGGTTTGGCTCCGAAACTGTTATGGGCGCATCCACTGCTTTTTTGAAAGACGGAATTATGGGTATTATTGAAGACCCATTTGGCGCGGCATTGTGCTTATTTTTCGTCGGTATTTTTATGGCGCGTCCCTTATACAAACTCAATCTGTACACTTTTAGCGATTATTTCCTTCGGCGCTTCAATCACACCGCTGAGACGCTTTCGGCTGTCATGATGGTACCGTCCTATTTGGGCTGGATTGGTGCACAACTCATCGCTTTGGCGACTATATTGAATGTCATCACGGGCTTGCCGATTTGGATAGGCGTTTTGATATGCGCAGCGGCGGTTATGTTTTATACATATATAGGTGGTATGTGGGCGGTGTCAATTACAGATTTTGTACAGACTATTATTATTATCATAGGTATGCTCGTCGTGATGTTCGACGTCTTGGAGCGGGCAGGCGGCTTTTCAACGATTATGGCTCAAACTGATGCTAAAACTTTTCAATATTTACCCGAAGCCCATTTGAAAGACATCATTGCTTACATCGCTGCTTGGATTACGGTGGGTTTAGGCTCAGTGCCACAGCAAGATGTGTTTATGCGCGTTATGTCTGCGAAAAATGAGAAAACGGCTGTTCGGGGAGCATATCTTTCAGGATTTATGTATTTGACTGTCGGCATGATTCCTATTGTCATTGCTTTGTGCGGAAAAATTTTATTACCTGAGATTGCCGCTTCGCCAGATGACAGCGTTCGGGAACAGCTTATTCCTCAAATGGTTTTGCAACAGAGTAACCTTTTTGTACAAGTCATGTTTTTTGGTGCTTTGCTTTCAGCCATTTTGAGTACAGCCAGCGGTGCTATCCTGGCACCTGCTACGGTAATTGGAGAAAATATTATCAAAGCGAAATATAAAAATATGACAGACCGTCAACTCTTATTGTCCATGCGGCTTTCGGTTGTAGGCGTTACCATTGCCTCCGTTTTCTTTAGTTTTTTAGGAAAAAATATTTACGAATTGGTGCGCCAATCGTCTGAAATAAGCCTTGTTTCGCTTTTCGTTCCTTTGATATTTGGCTTATATTGGAAACGCGCCAATGCTAATGGCGCAGTACATTCTATGCTTTGGGGCATGGGCGTTTGGTTGGTTTCTGAAGCGTATCAACATTTTTATGTACCCAATGAAGACGACCGCTATCCCTCTATCGTGTTCGGTTTATTAGCAAGTATTTTAGGGATGGTTGTATTTTCAATTTTGAGTAAAAAAATTGAGCGTGTTTAGATACCATTTTATTGTTGATACTTTTGAAATAAGGAACTAATTTTTTACTTTTAGCTTTTAAACATCCCCTCCTGCCACGCTCTGCTCTCGGTGGCATAAACCATATTTTTTTAATAAAATCACACTATTTTTTAATTCATAAAGCAAACGTTACCAAATAGTTAATCAAGTTACTATGAAAATAATTAAATTCTTATTCTCTCTTGCCACCACTGCCGGCTTGGTGTGGGCATTGAATACGTCATTCAATGCACTGCCTGCACTCGGTAAATTTCTGAGCCCCTTTGTCGGCTTTTGGCAAAATGGTGATGCACAATCCGCCAAACCTGAAAATATGACCTTTCCAGATTTGAAAAGTAACGTGAAAGTGGTGTATGATGATCGGATGGTACCGCATATTTTTGCAGACAATGTGGCGGATGCCTACCATGTTCAAGGCTATTTGCACGCTTCCAATCGTCTTTGGCAAATGGATTTCATCACCCGCGCTGCCAGCGGACGCCTTTCGGAGGTCTTGGGCAGTCGGATACTGAGGGGGTCGCTCACTTCAGTGGATATTGATAAACTCAATCGCCGTCGCGGTATTACTAAAGGTGCAGAGGCAACTGTTGAAGAATGGAAAAAAGACCCTGAAACATGGGCTTTGATTCAAAGCTATTGCGCAGGTGTCAACACTTATATCAGCCATTTGGATTATAAAAACTATCCGATTGAATACAAAGTTTTTGGCGTTGCACCTCAAACTTGGACACCACTCCACATGGCACTTTTTGCAAAATATATGGCAATGGATTTGGCACTCGGCGAAGATGATTTGAGAATGACTAATTCTAAAACCCTTTTCGGAAGCGATTTTGATGCCTTGTTTCCTGAATATTTTAAGGAGCAAGAGCCTGTTGTTCCAAAAGGTACTTCTTGGGTGGCTACACCGTTGAAGATTTCAAGTATGTCCCATACGTCTAATCTAAATACGCCCAAAGAAGGTGACCCCCTCCTGCCACGCTCCGCTCGCAGTGACAACTCTCATAATGAGAATATGTTGAGCTTTAAAAGCTATGAAGATGCCAAACCTGATGAAAATAACGGCTCTAATAATTGGGCTGTAGCAGGTTCAAAAACAAAAAATAAAAAACCTATTTTGTGTGGTGATCCGCATTTGGGGCTTCGTTTGCCTTCAATTTGGTACGAAATAGAGATTTCAACGCCTGAAATGAACGTTTATGGCGTTTCTCTACCCGGACTTCCTGC
>JAYTON010000482.1:0-6246 GCA_043747725.1 Saprospiraceae bacterium | reverse complement strand
GATTGGGTGCATTATTGTACAGTGAAAATGGTGGATTGAATATGAGTCATACAGGTTTTGCTGTCAATGCAACTTATAAAATAATGAAAGCTTTAGAATTAGGCGGCACTGTGGGCTTGCGGAATGGCAGCTTAAATAATTTAGGTATGCACTTCATCGCTCAACTCGGACCTGTTCAGCTATTCGGCGTGACAGATAATATCATCTCTGCATTCCGACCATATGATTCTAAAAATGCAAATGGTAGAGTGGGCTTGAATATTACTTTATGATTGAATTAGGTGATTAAGTCATTGACGTATATTATTGAAAATCAATTAATTAGCCTAATCACCCAATCATCCAATAACTCAATCACTCAAAATACTGAGGGGGTCATTTTTGAACAAATATTTTAATCCCCAAAAGACTATACCGAAGCAAATGATAGAAATGACGTGTGCTAAATCGCTGCGATCAAAATTGGGTGCTAAATTAATATTCAGCGTATGAACCGCTCCTGCCAAACCGTTGGCTAATAACCCACCGATGATGATGCCAAAGCCCTGATTTTTAGATTTATAAAAAAACATGTACAAAATCGGTATGATGATCGCGAGGATACCGATAGTCATATCCATTTTCACCCAATTATAATTCTTATCCATCAAAAGTAAAGTTGAGAAAACGAATGCTTTTATAACGGTGAGATAGGCATACTCGCGTGGTAATTTCACAGCTTTTAATAAACCGATTTCAAGCACTAAAACGGCAACCATGGACATTTGCCAAGATACCCACTTGCCCCATACGCCTACATGCAAGCCCAATAAATGCCCCCAGCCACCTACAAAAGCTGAGACAGCCAATAAATAGAAAAACTGTGACCATGCTTGAGCGAAAGCCGTATCAGTGTTTAATTCATTCAACTTTTTACCCCAAAAGAAAAGGAAAATAGCGAGAACTACATCTGTTACAAAGTTGCTTGTGTCTGTAAAATGCCAATCTGAAAACATGAATCTTAATTTAATTTATTTTACAGATTTTTTTATAAAAAAGCATCTCAACAACACGCCAGAAGATTCAACGAAAACATCTATTAGGATAGCTGAAAAGAAGGACAAATTATTTTCAAAAAAACTTTTTTATAAAATTTTAAATCCTATTTTAAAGATGAAAAAATCTATTGTCCTCGCAGCTATTGTATTATTAGTAGGTTGTCAAAATTCGCAATCTAAGAAATCTATGGAAATGACAAGTACTGATTCTCAAGAGTCGAAAACAGAAATGGATGTGCAATCTCAAAAAGTTCCTTTCAATGATGCTCAAAAAAAAGATATTCTTTCAAGCCCTGCCCCCTCAGTTACACCGATACCTCCCAATGACAATCCGCGTGCTGGTCGTAAGATAATTCGCACTGCAAATATAAGAACAAAAGTAGCCAATACAGAGCAAGCGACCTATAAAATAGAGCGTATTGCACATCAATTTGACGGTTTTGTTACAAAAACAGACCTTGAAAGCCGCATTATTGGAGAAAATAGCACACCTATTAGTTCTGATTCGGTGATTCAAATCATCCAATATGAGGTTGCCAACACTTTAAGTTTGCGCATACCTACCCATCGTTTGGATACTTTTCTGAAGGAAATCAGCTCGATTTATAAGTTTCTGGATTTTCGATGTGTGAATGCCAATGACATGACAGCCGATTTTTTAAGCAATGAAATGAGGGCATTCGTACGCGCTCATTCATCTGAAAGAATTGAAAACGTGAGTGATAATAAAGGAAAACGCCTTGATAACATCATAGAAGCTGAAGAAACCACCCTCGCCATGCACGATGCGCAGATAGACCAGCAAATCAGAAATATGGAAACGGATTATAGCATTCAATACAGCCTTGTGACGATAGAAGTATATCAAGAAGCGATTATTTCAAAGTCGGTAAAAGTGAACCCCTCAGTATTGGCACCTTCCCCGAACTTTGGCTATCGTTTTCAAGAAGCTTTGTCAAGAGGATGGACTGTTTTGATAGAGATTATTTTATTCATTATCAATCTATGGTCTATTATTTTTATCATTTTGCTGGGTTGGTTTATCTATAAAAAATATGATTTGTCAGGGATAAAATGGTCAAGTTCAAGGTCTTCAAAAATAGGATGATTCCTTTAAATTTTTGAACAAGTGAGTCAAAAAAAATCTTGATAAAATGAAGATTTGATGTATTAGTCAAATCTTCATTTTTTTATGTAACCCAATACTATTATTTTAGTTATCTATCTGTTAAAGTTCACTTTTTCTTAAGTATTATTAAGCATCGTGTATTAATAAATACTTACTTTGTTGTCTTCAAAAAATAATTGCCAAATTTTAAATTTTAACAATTTTTCCTAAAATTAAAAAAAAATCAAGTATGAAAATTAAGATTATTTCTCTCCTTACGATTGGAGCGTTTCTGCTCTTTTCAAATTCTATCAAGGCTCAACAAGAATTTGTATGGGATCATTACAAAATCGCTATGACCCTACCGAGTGATTTCAAAATTGTAACAAATACTGACAACGAATTTGAATGTACAGGTGATGGCATGAACCTTTATATGTACGTGTACGAGGATATAGATGTAGATTTTAATGATATGGTAAAAGATACAAAAGCCATTGCGAGAAAATTAAAATTTGAAGTGACTGACGAAGTACATAATTTCAAAGATGATGATGGCTTCGATGGCAGATATGTTATGGGCTATAAAGATGGTCGCCAAATTATGCTCTGCGGGCTCGTCAATACTCAAAGTGCAGCTAATTTTTGGATAGTTATAGAATTTGCTGATGGAGATAAACAAGCAGAAGAAGATGGGATAGAAATAATACATAGCATCTCTCAACATAAGTAATGGGTAATAAAAATTAGAAGGAAATTGAAAAGCGAGGTGTGGCTGTAGCTACATCTCGCTTTTTTTAGGGACTTCGCTAACCGTGGTACTGAGGGGATGGCCCCTCAGTATGCGGCAGCAAATACGCTTTTAAACCTTTATCGCAAATCTCGTAAGAGGAATTGCCTAACTTTGAAATCGGATTTTGGACATCTTTGATAAATCCAATGTCACAAAATTAAAAAATTTAAATTACTAATGACATCTAAAAACTGAAATATTAATTCATTAACATATCATTAAATGTTTAGTAATCAATCAATTACAATAATGTAGAAACCTTAACTGAAAAACGGGTGAAATTTTTGAAAGATTTCACCCGTTTTCAATTAACGAATTTATCATTCATTATTAATTAAGCAGCTTGAGCGGGAATAGAAATATAAAATTTAGTGCCTACATTTTCTTCCGAATCAAACCATATTTTGCCATTGTATTTTTCAACGATGTTTTTACAAATAGTCAAACCTATACCCGTTCCTTCAAATTGTCCTTTTTTATTCAATTGTTGAAAAAGAACAAAGACTTTGCTTGAATAATCTTTTTTGATACCGATGCCATTATCTTCAATTGTGAGGATGATATTGCCATTTTCTTCCTTGGCATCTACTTTTACAATCGGCGGTTTATCCGTAAATTTCAAGGCATTACCAATTAGATTTTGGAAAAGTTGAGTCATATGTAAACGATTCATCCTGACATTTGGCAAATTGGTATTGAAAACGATACTTGCATTTTTCGCCTCAATAGCACTGCGCAAATTATCCTGCACTTCTAACAGTATTTCGTCAGGGCGAACCACTTCACAGCCTGGCTGCTGAGAAATAACTTGAGAAAAATCGAGCAAATCAGTCAAAAGGCTATACATGCGTTTCACGCCACTGTTTACAAATTGCATATATTCTTTGGCATCGGCGGGCAAATCTTTACTATAGCGCATCTGAATCAAACCGATATAACTACCGATACTTCGAAGAGGTTCTTTGAGATCATGTGCAGCTACATAAGCGAACTGAGACAGTATCTCGTTTGATTCTTCTAATTTACGGTATTGTTGCTGGATTTCTTCATTTTTATTTTGAAGTGCCTGAACATTTCTACCACGCATTTTGATGGTATAACCTAAAAACAAAACAATCATGATAAAAACCAACACACTGCTAATGAGCATAATGCGGTTTTCACGCAATCTCAAATCGTTTTCACGCAATTTGAGTCCATGAATTTCATTTTCCCGTTTTTCAGTATCAAACTTAAATTCAATTTCAGCAGTGCGGCGGGTCTTTTCGGCATTGTATAGAGAATCGTTGAGTGCATTCGCAAAATTGAGGTATTCAAGGGCTTTTTTATTATCATGTTTATTGAAATTAATCAAAAACATCTCATAATTTGCCTTTTGTGCTATCTCTTTGTAGTCATATTTATTAGCAACTTGAAGGCTTTTTAAGAAAAAATGTTCTGCCAAGTCTGCTTTTTTGTTCTGCACATAATACATCCCCATTTTAAAATGCAATTCAGATAAATCGTTGATAGCAAATTGAGATTCATATTTTAGGCATTCCTTAAATTTCTCATCTGCTTTGGGATAGTTTCTGGTTTCTAAATAAATATTAGCGATGTGCATTAATGTACGCGCAATGTAGGGTTTTACATTAAAAGCATTATAAATTTTGAGTGCTTCTTCTTGTTTACTCAGAGCGCCCTGATAATCTTTCCGCGCCACCAAAATATTGCCATATTTATTTAAAGCACTCGCTAACTGAGCGGGTGCTTCATCATCATTGGGCAGGGCTTTATATTGTTTCAAAGCCATTTGATACGCTTTTTCAATATGCTGCAAAGCTTTTTCAATTTCTTTAGCGCGTAAATAAGAATCAGCAATATCAATTTCTGATACAATGATATTCCGTACATTATTACTTTGTTCGCAAATATTGAGCGATTTAAGAAAATAATCAATCGCTTTATCATAAATGCCAACGTCTTTATGTAGCATTCCAATACCATGATAGCTACTTTCTATCATAAAAGTATCCTTGATACCAATGGCTACAACCAACGTTTGATCATAATAATTAAAAGCTACTCTAAAATTACCGATTTTACGATTGACGATAGCTAAATCGTTGTAAACAGTCGTCAGAGACATGCCTCCAAGTTTTTCAGCAACTTTCAAATTCTCTTGGTGTACTTCGATGGCTTTAGTATTGAGGGCATTGTCCTCATATATAAAAGCCAGACCACGCTGTGCATCCAAAAGGTCGTTCAGATTACCACTCAATTTTGCTATTTCAATCGCTTTATTGGCATATTGAAGCGCGACATTCAAGTTGATGAAAGAATATTTATTGGCTATTTGAAAAATCTGATCAATAGTTTTACCCTGAACATCGGCAGCGATATTGGGGTTAGGATTGAGCGGCTCATTATTAGCTAATGCATACCCCCTCAGTATTAGACTGAAAGTAATAATTAAAAACTGGCGAAAATACCTCTGGTAAAAAAGTTTCATTGCTTTGATTCTTAAAGTCAGTTTCTGAGATAATGATATTTAAATTCTAATATGGTTGTATCGAATAGAGAAATCATCCTAAGATATAAAAAGCGTAAACAGTAAGGAGAAATATCATGGTTTATCGAACTAAAAATAATGCCGAATATCCAATCTTGAAAAAATCAATGAAAGACATCCGGCATTTATCATATCAAAGCAACCTTATTTTTATACAGCAGCCTGAAAACCGATGAAGCTGAGCGTTGTAGTAGTCGTACCACCACCAGGGCGTTGGCGACGTTTGTCGTCTCTGTACATACCACCTTTCACTTCGATGAGTTCTGAAATTGATAATGTTTCTTGAGATGTGAGTGCGTTTTTGATTTCTGTGATTTTTTTCATTGATCCTTACTTTTTTATACTTAGAAAAATAATTAAGAAATGAGTTTTGCTAATAACCAATCGGTTGAGATTTTCACGAATTTCTAATCCAAAAATTAGAGTGTCGTAATACCTCCGCCTGGACGGTCGCGGCGTTTGTCATCTACAAGAATACCCGTAATTGGGTCAAGTACAAGAGTTCCACCTTTAACATTGAGCATTTGAGAAGGTGTAAGAACCATGAGAGAAGCTGAAACAGCTTTGATGTTTGTGAAATTTTTCATTTTAAAATAATTAAATTGTTAAAAAAAGATTCGTTATCAAAAAGTATTAGGCATTTCGCATGCCAATTTTTTTTAAAAAGTTGCCTAATTAAAAATTAAACTTCACCAAGAAAAAGTGGTTCATTAATGCTGCTTGGGCTGGTTGTGGTAGTACCACCACCAGGGCGTTG
>JAYTON010000481.1:0-2533 GCA_043747725.1 Saprospiraceae bacterium | reverse complement strand
GTAATTTTCTGTATTACTATGATGTGCTTGCATAAATAAGTTTTTAAAGTACAAAATTAAGTTTTTTTTTACAAATTTTAATGAATATTTAGTAAATTGCTGAATGTTTCCATGCACATATTGCTCGTTCGCAATCTCCGACTGCGGGTGCCTATTTTGAGGTCTCCAGACCCCTCAGTATCTTCAACTTTTTTACTTAAATTTTGAACCTATTGCCTTTCTAATTATTTGATTTCAAATAGTTAGAACTTTGAAGTCAAAGACTTACTTGATATACCGTAAAGGGTGACACACCCATTGACGAGCCATCCCGTTCTTTGATTGAAAGTCGTGAGTTTTTTGAATGATATGCAGTACCAGCAGGTGAAGATGGGGTGCCGGCGGGGAAATGGGTTCATTGTCCTTTTCAAAATTGATGACACCTCCTTAGACCCCCTCATTATTTTGAATAAAAAAAGCGACTTCCTTCCAGAAGCCGCTTTTTTTATGCGCTCAAACATATTTATTCGGTTGGCAATCAAATAGAGATTTTGGAAATACCCAATATTATTGTTTATTTGCCTCAAGTAATTCTTTATCAAATTTATAAACAATGGTATTTTTTACCATAAATTCTTCTGGAACATACACCCGAACAAATACTTTTTCTTTGATGATTTTACTTTGTGAATTTTTTATGATTGGGCGCATTGTCGCAAATTTTATTGTTTTTACGATGCTGTTACTGTCTTCAACTATATTATAACGCTCTTCTTTGATAAACATATTGAGGATTTCAGCATTGCTTGTTTCTATAGACACGCATGTTTCAAACATCATTTTTCCTTCACATTTCCAAAGGACAATCTCGCAGGAATCGGGAAAATCGAAGTTAATTTGTTTTGTCACATCACTAATATCCATTGTTTGGTAAAGTGATTTTACGACTTGTGCAGTCAATACATTTGACAAAAAACTCAAAAGAATAACAATTGAAAAGGAATAGATTTTCATTAAATTAAAATTTTATGTGATGAAGAATGTCTCTATATATCAAACCCTAATAATTTAAAAAAAATGCTCTTATGTTTGATTTTAACAAATCATTAATGTTTTTGCATAAAAAAGCGGACTTGCCTACTTATGAAGGCGTTTGTTGGGCTTTGAACTCCTGACCCCTCAGTATCTTCAACTTTTTTGCTTCAATATTGAACCTATTGCCTTTCTAATTATTTGATTACCCAATAGTTAGAACTTTAAAGTCAAAGGCTTACTTGATAGACCATAAAGGGTAACACACCCATTGACAAGCCATCCCGTTCTTTGATTGACAATCGTGAGTTTTTTGAATGATATGCACTGCTATCGGGGAAGCGGGGGCAATAGCAGCATTGGTAAAACGGGAGTTGGAAAAAATGATATTGGGTGAATCGAATATCTGAAAAAAACAGCGTAACTTTGCTGTAATAATAAATCAAGTCATGCAGCTTTCAGATAAGACAAAAGAGTATATTGTGCAGGCACTTTTGCCCTATGCCCCCGAAATAATTGGTATTTTTGGGTCGTACTCTCGTAATCAGCAAAAAAAAGGGAGTGACTTAGATATTTTAATCCGTTTGAAGGGACGCATAAGTCTTTTAAAATTAGTGATGCTTGAACAACAACTATCTGAAACACTCGGAATTCCTGTTGATTTAGTCACAGAGCAAGGCATTCGCAATCAACGCTTACGTGACTATATCCAAAATGACTTAATCATTATCTATTCTGAATGAAAGACGACCGTATATATCTTGAACACATTTGTGAGTCGATGCACAAAATTAGCGTATATTTGAGCAATACGACACAGGCACAATTTATGGCAGATGAAGAAAAACAAGATGCCATAATTCGCAAAATTGAAATTATAGGCGAAGCCACCAAGCGATTGAGCCAGCCCTTGCGATTAAAATTCCCTAATATCCCGTGGAAAGCTATTGCAGGAATGCGTGATAAACTCATTCACGACTATTTTGATGTCAATCCTGACACCGTTTGGGAAACAGCCGTAATGGATATTCCACAACTTTTGCCCTAAATTAGGTTTATCCTTGTTCAATTAGGTTGAATTGCCTCGCTCGCCTCCTATCTCTCCCAAACAAACCCACAAATTTACCCCTGAAAAACGGGGTTGCTCGTTCCCAATCTCCGACTTTGTATGCCTATTTTGAAGTCTCCTGCCCCCTCAGTCATGCTTTCAGCTTGATGAAGCCAAAGGCATCATATCTTCAACTTTTTTGCTTAAATATTAAACCTATTGCCTTTCTAATGATTTGATTACCCAATAGTTAGAACTTTAAAGTCAAAGACTTAATTGCTACACCATAAAGGGTGACACACCCATTGACGAGCCATCCCGTTCTTTGATTGACAATCGTGAGTTTTTTTTGAATGATATGCAGTGCCAACGGTGGACCAGACTGTGCAAAAAACCTGTTGAAATATTATGTCATATTGTTAGAAATTTGTATCTTGAAGAGTACAATAAAACAAATATTATGGCCTACAAAAT
>JAYTON010000480.1:0-6246 GCA_043747725.1 Saprospiraceae bacterium | reverse complement strand
GAAGATTTCACCCCCATCCGGAGCTTCCCGTTTTTCACCTAAATGCGGCAGAAAAATTTTCTTTGAATAGGGCCATTGCTTGATTTGTTCTTTACCTCGCTCGATAGAATTTGCTGTTTGAGTTTCAATCGGATAGCCTTCTGCCATTTGCATGGCTGGAGCTAAAACTTCTTTCAAACTCATCGTACCATATTCTGCCAACATGGTCATTAAGCCACCAGGCGTACCAGGCGTGATGGCTGCTAAAGCACCAAACTCAGGGGGATATTTCATGCCTTTATTTTTAAAAAAATCAGCTGTTGCGCCCGTTGGGGCTACACCTAAAGCATTGATGGCAATGACTTTTTTTGTTTTTGGATTGTAAATTAAGGCTTGCGTTTCGCCGCCCCAACTCAATACATCCCACATCGTGCAACACGCTGCCAACATGCCGCAGCCTGCGTCAATAGCATTGCCGCCTTTGGTGAAAATCATTGCGCCAGCCGTTGCTGATAAGGGTTTACCTGTCACCGCCATCCAATGCTTACCGTGCAAAGGCGGCTTTTGAGTTGTAACGGGTAGATTGTTGAAAGATTGGCTTATAGCATTTATGGCCAAAAGATTGAGTGAGAGGGTGATGAGTAGGAATGGTCTTATTTTCATTGCTTTATATTTTTTTGTAAATATAAACTACCCCCTCAGTATTTCAGTGATAAAAGGCAATTTTTATCAAAAACATTTACCTTTGAAACAATAAAATTTATTTTTCCCTATGAATACTCCCTATAATTCCATGCAATTGGATAGAATTATAAATAGAAAGGCTCGCTTGAGTTTTTTAGGTTTTAAAAAAACTATGTAACTCGTATTTTAACCTCGTGCAATTGGAGGAGGTTAAAACACAAGGATTTCACCTGCTCATTATTTGGTTTTTAAAACAAAAAGTATAAATTTATAACCCTTCTTTAAACATAAATTTTTAAAATAGGCTTCACCTTGCAATAAAAACAAATGGTCATTCAAGATAAAATCAAAAAAATCATTTCTATCATCAAGCAATCACTCAACGGTGAGCAGCAGGATTATACACAAGGCAGCATCCGCACAGCCGTGTTTTTATTAGCCATCCCAATGATTTTGGAACTGAGTCTGGAGAGTGTATTTGCAGTCGTTGATATGTTTTTTGTTAGTAAATTGGGTCAAAATGCGATTGCAACGGTGGGATTGACAGAATCGGTTGTGACCATTGTTTATTCAATTGCTATCGGTTTGAGTACGGCTGCCACGGCTATTGTAGCGCGGCGAATTGGTGAAAAAAATCCTGAAGCCGCTGCTCATGCAGGGGCGCAATCACTGATTATTTCTTTAGTTATTACACTTATTTTGAGCGTTTTAGGAATTGTGTTTGCTGGTAATATTCTATCGTTCATGGGTGCAAGCCCTGATGTGGTGGCTGATGGTGCCATATTTACGCGTATTATGTTGGGTGGAAGTGTTGCTATTATGCTGCTGTTTCTCATCAACGGCATTTTTCGAGGCGCGGGCAATGCAGCAATGGCGATGAAAAGCTTATGGATTGCCAGTCTAATCAATATCGTTTTATGTCCTATTTTTATTCATTTCTTTGGACTGAAAGGTGCAGCTATTGCGACTGTTATTGGTAGAAGTACGGGCGTTTTGTATCAATGCTACCATTTATTTATAGGCAGCGGTATTTTGAAATTTAAAGCAAAAGATTTTGAAATTGATACGGTATTGATAAAATCTATTGTCAATATTGCTTTGCCCGCTACATTTCAGTTTATAATAGCCAGTGGTAGTTGGATTATTTTAGCGCGGCTTGTGGCTGAAACGGGCGGCACAACAGCATCGGCAGGCTATCAAATTGCGATTCGAAATGTTGTCTTTTTCATACTGCCTGCATGGGGATTAAGCAATGCGGCAGCGACCTTGGTAGGGCAAAATTTGGGAGCAAAACAACCTCAACGCGCTGAGGAAAGCGTTTGGGTGACAGTCAAATACAATATCATTTTTATGAGTTGTGTGATGGTGTTGTTCGTTTTTTTCTCGAATCCGATTATTCGAATTTTCACCCAAGATGAAGCTGTGATTAGCTATGGAGCTTTGTCGCTTCAAATTATGGGGGCAGGATATATTTTTTACGGCATCGGTATAGTTATGACACAAGCCTTGAATGGGGCAGGAGATACCCGAACACCAACCGTTATCAATTTGATCTGCTTTTGGTTATTCCAAATTCCTTTAGCTTATTATCTTGCAAAAGGCTTAGATTGGAAAGCCACAGGAGCATTTATTGCCATACCCGTTGCGGAGTCTTTAATTGCTTTGGTGTCGTGGTATTATTTTAAAAAAGGGAAATGGAAAACCGTTGAGGTATAAAAAATTGAACAATGAAAAAATATATCGCCTTTTTAAGAGGCATTAATGTCGGCAATATTCGCATTAAAATGATCGACCTCAAAGCCGCATTTGAGCAGATGGGGTTTTATGATGTGAAAACGTATTTGCAATCAGGCAATGTCGTTTTTGAATCTGATAAAACTCTTATGGATATTAAACCAACATTGGAGCAAGGTCTTTCAAAAACCTTTCATTATGAGGCTTATGTGTTGGTATATGAATTTGCTGTGTTATCTGAAATTATTACTCAATACCCAATGGAAAAAACAGAAACGCATCATGCCTACATCATTTTTATAGATACTGATGTGGTTTTTGAAGAACTTAAAACCATATCAACTCAGCAGGGCGAAGAGTCGAAATCAATAAAATTGGGCAATAAAGTGCTTTATTGGAAAGTGGAAAGGGGTACAAGTACAGACACACCGTTTTCAAAAATCCTTGCTAAAGCTAAATATAAAAGCAGTGTCACGGTTCGGAACATCAATACTCTTGAGAAAATGGTTTGAAATAATCACTTAGAATGAAAAGCAGCATACAATTGCACCTTCGCTACTGAGGGGTTCATCGGATTGCCATTCAGCATTAAAAGATAACAGGCTAAAGGCGATAATTGCCAATCTGTTATCATCTTTTCCCCATCGTAGCGATAGATTTTTTTAAAATTATCGTTGATAGGAATTTCCAAAGCCGAGCATATTTTGAACGTCCGAAAGAGGGTATCAGCGAAATCCTCAGCCGATATATCGCCCATGCGTTCCATAATATCACTGGCATAATATTCCAATTTTTGATGGTGCCGCGTCTGTCTAATTTGTTGAGTCGCTAACACTTCATCGAGGTAATCATATATTTTTAACATAGCCGTTTATTTTTATGGGTGATTATGTGATTAAGTAAATTAGTGAGTGAATGATTAGGTGATTGAGTGAATGGGTGATTCACTCAATCACCTAATCACTAATTTACCTCGTGTTTCTGTCTCATTTCTGCCAATTGTTTGAAAAGGTTTTTTTCTTCTTCAGTCAGATTTTTTGGCAAAGTGATATTGATTTTAACATATAAATCGCCAAATTCTGTAGGATTTTCATATTTAGGCATCCCGAGACCCCTCAGTCTCAATGAACTGCCGTTATCGGTTCCCTCTTTGATATTAATGCTTTTCACTCCATGAAAAGTTTTCAGATCAATCTTACCGCCGAGCAAAGCTGTATAAACGTCGACATCTAAACTGACCGTCAAATCATCGCCGTTGCGCTCAACGAAAGGGTCGCGAATAAGGCGAATGGTAACAAATAAATCGCCGTTTTTACCGCCATTTAAGCCGCGCCCACCTTTTTCAGGAATACGAATCTTTTGCCCGTCGCGGATACCGCGCTTGAGCGTTAAGGCAATTTTTTGATTTTCAAGTTCTAAAATTCGTTTGACGCCATGAAAAGAATCGGCTAACAAAATCTGTAATTCGGCTTCGTAGCTTGCGCCCCGCGCTGTATGATTGGTAGTAGAACGTTGACCGCCAAAACCGCCAAAGCTGCTACCAAAATACTTCTCAAAAATATCTTTGTAGTGATCATCATCAGCGAAGTCTTCGGCAGTAAAATTATACTGTTGCCCACCGCCGCCACCTTTACTTCTGCTTTGTTGCTGTTGGCGATTGCTATTGGTTTTATCGAAATATTCCCAGTTTTCGCCAAACTCGTCGTAACGTTTGCGTTTATCAGCATTCGACAACACTTCGTTGGCTTCATTTATTTCTTTAAACTTCTCTTCAGCGACTTTATCATTCGGATTTTTATCAGGATGGTATTTCATAGCCATCTTACGAAATGCCTTTTTGATTTCATCTGTAGAAGCCGTTTTATCGACGCCAAGTATTTTATAATAATCTTTGTAAGCCATGAAAAAGTTATTTTTATTGACAAAATCACTTTTATACTGAGGGGGTGATTGTGTAATGGGTGATTAAAAATTGAGGGATTATGCAATACGTTGTATATTCTTCAGAATGAATCACAGACAGGGCTTGTTGAATAGAAAGGCTATAAATTTGTAACATAAAATTTAATGAAAACGTTGCGATGGGTTCCCCATTTTTCAATTCCTGTGTGCTGGCACACTTATTTAGTAGGTTATAAAGGCAATATTAGAATCAAAACTTTATTGGGTTAATGATGTATATCAGTTTACTCAATGATTTTAATTTTCTACTGAAAATAAAAAGTGAACTAATCTTACTTATAATCTATAAAATTAAATTACAAATATTATGAAACGCCTTAACTGTACAGTGCTCGTTTTTTTCCTTCTTTTTATAACTCAAACCATAAGTTTTGGACAGGGTGAAGATATAGCTTTGAAGGATACGCTCAATTTAAAGGTAAAAGATACCCCGCCACCCAAAATACCGAAAAGATTCTTTCCTACTGCGCTCGAAATTTTAGGGACTGATATTCTCATCAATCGATATGATGCCGATATCAGAAATGTGCATTGGGCAAAAGTGACACCTACTTCATGGAACGATAATCTTAAAACAGGATTTCAAGCAGATTACGACCATTTTTCAACCAATTGGTTAGGACACCCGACGCATGGCTCTTATTTTTTTAATTTTGCCCGTAGCAATGGCTACAATTATTGGCAATCTATTCCTTTCGCCCTGAGCGGGAGTTTGATATGGGAGTATTTTGGAGAAACGTATGCCGCGAGTGAAATAGATGTGTTGACGACTACTTTTGGGGGCATGTATTTGGGAGAGATGACTCATAGATTTTCAAGGGTCATAAAACATAGAGTGAAAAATAAGTTTTTAAAATACACAGCTATGACCCTTTTAAACCCTGCTGATAGAATAAACTCTTTGTTCTATAAAGATAAAGGCTCTGTTACGGCTTCTGAAGATCCTATCATTAGAGGGCGATTGTCTGGAGGTCCCAGTTTTCCCTTTGGCGATATTGATGGCAGTAATTTTACTCCAAGAGCTTATTTGAGTTTTAATTTAATTTATGGCGATTTATTTGAAAAGCAGCAAAAAAAGTATCGCCCATTCGATTATTTTGTTTTTAAAGCATGGGCAAATGTTACTTTTAATAAGAAAGATAGCATCTACTTAAATATTTCATCTTACGCACCGCTTTTTCTCAAGCGGCTCAATGAAAATGCCGCATTCAGCATATCGCAACATTATGATTATCTATACACGGATGTCTATAAAGTCGGCTCATTGGCAATCACGGGCGATTACTCTCAACGATATGATTTGAATAAACATAATAGATTTATGTTTTCTGTGAAAGCAGGGGTGATTATATTTGGCAGCAGTCAATCCGAGATAGTGGATTATATTTATCACTCAAGCGACCCTGAATTCCAGCGCGATTATGTCTATGGCAGCGGATTGACAGGCGGAATGGAGTTTGCATTGAGAACCGAAAAATATGGGAGTTTGACAGGTAATATCAACAGATGGACAATATTTACAAGGCGCGATGCCATTGGCACTGAAAATTTATCGCTTGTTGTTGCAGAATACAATTATCCTATTTGGAAAAAATTGGCTTTGGGTTTACAAGCCAATTATTACAAAAGGTCGGCAAAATATAAAGATTACAAGGAGTTTGCTCATATAGAAAAGGATTATTATGAGTTAAAAACGATGGTCAATTTTACTTTTTAAATGTCAACATCGTTCATAAACACCCCTTTAGTATTTTCTCTTAAATGGGGTTAAATTGAATTAAAAAACATGAAGAAGAGTTGTGTTTTAAGCCTTTTTATCTTGACAACAAAGATTTTAATTGGGCAAATGCTTCCTTTTGATTTCGCTGATAAACCTTTTTATCATGG
>JAYTON010000479.1:0-3397 GCA_043747725.1 Saprospiraceae bacterium | reverse complement strand
GCTGACGAATGCTCAGGACCTTGACCTTCATAACCATGTGGCAAAAGAAGCACCAAGCCATTTTGACGCTGCCATTTTGACTCGCCGGCTGCTACAAATTGGTCAATAATTGTCTGCGCACCGTTATTAAAATCACCGAATTGGGCTTCCCAAATAACCAACGGGTCGGGCGAAGCAAATGCGTAGCCATATTCAAAACCCATGACAGCATATTCTGAAAGGAACGAATTGTAAATATAAAACTGCCCTGCTTTGTCCGAAACGGTATTGAGGCGATTGTATTCAGCATTGGTTTCAGCATCAAAAAAGCAAGCGTGGCGATGGCTGAAAGTACCACGTTTGACATCTTCACCACTCAATCGCACATTTTTACCTTCTAACATCAGAGATGCATATGCCAATAATTCGCCATAACCCCAATCCAATTTATTAGCTGCCAACAGTTTTTTCTTACCTTCTAAATATCTTAAAACATCTTTCAAAGGAGAAAAACCTGTAGGCAAAGTCATTAAATGATTCAATATTTTATCAATATCTTCTCTTGAAATTCCTGTTTCAGGCGATGAATCATAGTCCTCTGAGTCAGTATTTTTTTTAAGATTGCGCCAATTTTGCTCAGGCTCTTGATAGGCATAAGGCAAATTGCCTTGCTTCACACCTGCGAGACGTTCTTGAAGAAAATCGTCGTATTCTTTTTTCAGTTGCTCAGCCATATCTTTCGTGATTTCACTGTGTTCGGCGAGTTTTTGAATATAAATATCGCGTGGATTCAAATGATTTTTAATTGTTCGCCACATCAAAGGCTGGGTAAATTCAGGATTATCGCTTTCATTATGTCCATGTTTGCGATAACAAACCATATCAATAAACACATCATTATTGAACTCCTGACGATATGCTACAGCCAATTCGCAAGCAAAAACCACTGCTTCGGGGTCGTCGCCGTTGATGTGAAAAGTTGGTGCTTGTACGACATTACCTACACTCGTTGAGTAGGTAGATGTACGTGCATCATCAAAATTAGTCGTAAAACCGATTTGATTATTGATGACAAAGTGAATCGTTCCGCCTGCGTAATAACCAGGCAATTGACTCATCTGTACCACTTCATACACGATACCTTGACCCGCCGCCGCCGCATCGCCATGAATCATAATGGGTAAAATACGGTCATAATCGCTACTATATAATATATCTGCTTTCGCTCTCGAATAGCCCACTACTACGGGATCAACAGCTTCCAAATGCGAGGGATTAGGCAACAATTTCAAATAAACAGTTTTACCAACAGGCGTGCTGACTTGCGATGAAAAACCTAAGTGGTATTTCACATCGCCGCTACCATGACTGAGGGCTGGCACGGCTTCATCAAATTCATTGAAAATATTATCATAAGTTTTGCGCATAATATTCGCCAATACATTCAGCCGTCCACGATGCGCCATTCCAATCACTACTTCCTCCACATCATTATCTGCACCCATGTTGATAATAGCATCCAAACCTGGTATGGTTGATTCCCCTCCTTCAAGAGAAAAACGTTTTTTACCGATGAATTTTTTTCCCAAAAATTCTTCAAAACCGACAGCTTCGTTGAGTTTTTCAAGGATACGGCGTTTTTTATCAATATTAAAACCTTGTCCATCGGCAAGCGTCCGATTTTCAATTTTATTTCTTAGCCAAGAACGTTTTTCATAATTTTCAATATGAGAATATTCAAAACCAATATTACCGCAATAAATGGCGTCTAATTTTTCAATTATTTGCTGTAAAGTGGCATTTTTCAAGCTCAATACTTCGCCTGCAAAAAATACTTTATCCATATCCTGCTCGCCCAACCCATAGTCCGCTGCTGTTAGGCGTGGCTTGCGGTCGCGACGTGGTTTTATAGGATTTGTAGTAGAAAGCAAATGCCCGCGATGGCGGTAACCATCTATGAGCATCATCACCGCAATTTCTTTTTGTGGAATCGCCGTAAGGCTTTCAGCAACAAGGGTGGCTGTTGCCACATTGCTATGCCCGTTACCATTGCCGTTGCTACCAGTACCAGCATAATCAAAACCTTTGAAAAACATTGCCCACGATTGGTCAATCGAAGTGGGGTCATTTGCATAATCCTTGTACAAGCTTTCTATGTACGATGGGTGGGCATTGGCTATAAATGAAAAATCACTACTCATCTAATTTTGAATTTTAGATTTAAAAATAAAACAAAAATTGGACTGCAAAGTTAAGTGTTTTTTTTAACGTGAAAACCTTTAAAAGTGCTGTATTTTAATATAAAAAAATAATCTAAATAAAATAGCTTCCATTTGCGAAAGGATTTAATTAATAACTGGATGTTACGCATGCATTTAAAAAAAAGCATCAAAAGAGTTAACTTTGCTAAATGGAGCAGAAATTAGATTTATATACAGATTATTTGATTAGTAGCACAGGACAAACGAGTGCCCTTGATTTATCTCGCTTATTGGACAATAAGATAAGCCACGACTCGATAACCCGCTTTCTAAGCAAAAATGAGTTTGACAGTAAAACCCTTCTGGCAATCGGTCAAACTCTTAGTCCGCCAGTATGAAAATGCTAGTGCCTGTTTAGTCTTCGATGATTGTATCATCGAAAAAGCCTACACAGACCAAAACCCATTGATATGCTGGCATTGGGATTATTCAAAACAACGCAACGTAAAAGGGATGAATCTCTTCAGTGCCTTTTATATTTGTCAAAAAGACGCTAATTCAGAACCGATTCGTATCCCTATTATGTTCGAACTGATTTTGAAAATAGTGCTTTACTACGATGAAAAAAAGAGAAAAGAATGTCGTAGAAGTGCGGTAACAAAAAATGAGTTAATGCAAACAATGATTAACCAATGTATTCATAACCAATTGATATTCAAATACATATTGGCAGATTCTTGGTTTACTTCAACGGATAATATGCACTTGCTTAAATTGCTTCTTTCCTTTTTCCAAATTTTCAGGTAAAACATAATAATTCAAGCTCAATTCCTCTTTTTCTCCTTGAAATTTTTCAGAAAAGTGGGTATAATCAGCCATATTGACATTGACCCTGTAGTTGTTGATAGGGTTTTTAACAAACCAATTATAATGTATGCGTACCATCTGAATTCTCAGTCGTTTTTATCAAACGACCGTTCGATACGTCCATTAAATTTTTTGGAACGGTGATGACAATTGACATCGAATCAGGCTCATCGTACATGTGGTTTTTGCAGGATCACCAAACACTCGACCCTAATTTCAAATTGTGTTGTATAATTTTCATTTTCTATAAACAATAGTTTGATAAAAAATTAAGCGGCAATACAGCCGAAAGTAAATAGTTCTTTGACTTTATCATTATAGATTGAGAAAATGGGGTTATTTATTTGTAA
>JAYTON010000478.1:0-8974 GCA_043747725.1 Saprospiraceae bacterium | reverse complement strand
GTTTAAAGGCATAGTCGGGGAAGGTAGTGCTACCTCCGTTGGCTTTTTACCCGATTTAGTCCAAGATCGGAGGGCATCAAAAGCGGTAGCCGTTTGCTCGGGCGTGAAAGCGCAATGTCCTTGCCCGTTGGTGTAAAACATTTTGAGATTTTGCTCTTTGCGCTTTTCATGTACCAAATTATCATATTTCACGATGGCATCAGTCGGTGCAATGAGTTGATCGTAAGTCGTGTGCATCATGAGCAAAGGCTTATCCACGATGCCCGTGCGGTCGTAGGTCGTGATTCTTTGATTGGAAGAAGTGGCAGCTACACGTTCTACTTTTTTATTGAGTTCATAATCATCGGGAAAACCTGAATAAAGAGTATTAGTATTATCGAACGGATTACCGCCCGTTTGAGCCGCTAAATCCCTCAGTACACCCTCCAAAAACATCAAATTGAAAGGTATATCTTTCGTTTTTACATTAAAATGCTTGGCGTAAGTAGCCAACAAATCATCTTTGTATTTTATGCTACCAATGAGCATATTGGCTTTTCTTACTTTATCGGAAAACTCACCCGTGAAAACAGGCGGTGCTGCGCCACTCATTACATCCGCTACCTTAGGCAACAAGCCTGGGAAAAGCGCATTGAAAGTGACATACGAATCGAAGGCATTTTTCATCTGCTCATAAGGTCGGCTTGCGAGCGGACACAATGCCAAACCACCGTCATAGAGTTTCGGATACTTTTCAATAGTGGCAACCGTTATGCCGCCGCCCATCGAATGACCCGTGATAAAAGTCGAATCGGGCTTGCCATATTTTTTGATGAATAATTGGCGTAACCCCTCAGTATCATCCACTCCTTCAGGCAATGCCCAACCCGAACGGCTATATGTTGAGCGTGCAACGGCAAATCCTCTATCTAAAAATACATTCAAAAGGGGGAATTTACCTATCATGTTGTGCGGCGTGTTGGGCTGTTCGTAGCCATGCGCATACATGACGAGTTTTTTGTTCCAATTGGCTGGCACTTGGATTTCATAAGACGCTCCCTTGAGAATCCCCGTATCGCGCTTCGTGGATGGGGCTTGGCTAAAAAGAGTGATAGAAAAGAAGAGTAAAAAGAGTGTTGTAATATTCTTCATAATGATTGTTTAAAAATACGGATAAAAAATGGTGAAATACTGAGGGGGGTAGAGCAACCGTCAAAGTTAAATAATTCTATAAATCAGTTATATCAATTTTGGATAAAAACACCGTATTGGACGATTAAATAATAAAACATGTCCCATACTCAATACTTCTAATTTCTATTCTATCTAAAAATTTTGTTTATATCAGTCAAATCATGTAGTATTGCGAGGTAAAAATTCAGATTTTTTAATCATTAAAATAAAAACTCTATGAGTCGTTTAACACCCTTCGCTCGCCTGCTCATTACTGTTGGTATTGTGTTAGGTCTTTTCTTTGGCATAAAAAAGTTTTTCCCTGGTATTACTGATAAATTTAGTAATAAAAACAATACCGAAACGATGCCATCGAATCAACCTCAAGCAGGCAACGATACAAAGTCAATGCCTTCAGACAACTCGAATGCACCGACCAATTCTAATTCACAAAATAATACCTCTACAGCTCCTGCCAATCGCCCCGTTTTTGACTACAAAGCTAAAGAGCCTGTTGGTGGTAAACTCAAAGGTGTAGTAGAATTGGGCGCGAGCGGTTTCAACTCATTTATCGTGCGCATTGACGCTCAAAAGAATTGGAAATTGGAAAAAGCAGACTTCGGTTCCAGTCTCGTTTATGAAAAACTCACTTCAGATACTGATGTGAAAGACGGTTTGAAAAACTATATCAGCAATATGCTCAGCTTTGGCGTTTCGCCGCGTGATATACATTTTGTCATCAGTTCAGGTGCTCAAAAGGTAGAAATAACAACTAAAATCATTGCATTTTTGAAAAATATGGGCTACGTGGTGAACGCTGTCACTGCCGATCAAGAAGGCAAATTGGGCTATAAATGCGCTTTACCTAAAGATTACGAAAATGATGCTTTCGTTTGCGATATAGGTTCAGGCAATACAAAAGTATCGTGGATGGAAGGTGGTCAAGTGAAAACTTTTGAAACGTATGGGGCTAAGTATTTTCAAAATAATACCGCCGATGATGCTGTTTATAATGAAGTCAAACGTCTGTCTGATAAAATACCGGCAGCCCGCAGAAAAACATGTTTTATCATCGGTGGTGTGCCATTCACATTGGCTAAACAAGTTCGGACAGGTAAAGAGCGTTTCACTATTTTAAATGCGCCTGAGAAATATAAAGATGGTGGCGATGCTAAAACTAAAGCAGGTTTGAATATCTACAAAGCTGTTGCTGATGGGACGGACTGCTTACAATTTGTCTTCGATTGGGATGCGAATTTTACTATTGGCTTCTTGTTGAACTTACCTAATTGATAGACGTTAGATTTTTAGACGCTAGATATTAGACCGTTAAACTATTGAAAATCAATGCTTTAGCGATCTAATATCTAACTTCTATCACTTGAATGTCTAAAAAATTACTCCATAAATGGATAGCGATAATCCGTTGGCGGCACAAACGTTTCTTTAATCGTTCGAGCAGACAACCAGCGATAGAGATTCAAGGCTGAACCTGCTTTATCATTCGTACCACTCGCCCTTGCACCGCCGAAAGGTTGTTGACCGACTACAGCACCCGTTGGTTTATCATTGATATAAAAATTACCAGCTGCATGGCGCAATTTATCAAACGCCCGATTGATGGCATAGCGGTCAGTGGCGAAAATTGAACCCGTCAAAGCATACGGCGATGAGGTGTCCACAATGTCCAACGTTGCATCAAAATCTTCGTCCGCATACACATATATAGAGAGTACGGGACCAAAAATCTCCTCGCACATCGTCCGATACTGAGGGGTCTTTGCCAATATCACAGTCGGTTCTATAAAATACCCCTTGGATTTATCGCAATTGCCACCTATTAATATACTCGCTTCGTCGGATTTTTCGACATCATCAATATAACTTTTAATTTTATCAAAAGCCCTTTCATCAATCACGGCATTGATAAAATTGGTAAAATCCTCAGTGCTGCCCATTTTGAAACTTCTCAGGTCATCAACCAAATATTTTTCAACCGCTGTCCACATCGACTGAGGGATATACGCCCGCGAAGCCGCCGAGCATTTCTGCCCTTGAAACTCAAACGCGCCCCGACTCAATGCCGTCGCCACTGCCTTCGCATTCGCCGAAGGATGCACCATCACGAAATCCTTACCCCCCGTTTCGCCCACGATGCGGGGATACGAAGTATAATTAGCGATATTATGACCGATGGTTTGCCACAGGTTTTGAAAAACTTTAGTACTGCCCGTAAAATGCAAACCTGCGAAGTCACGGTGTTTGAAAATAATATCACCTGCCGTCGGTCCATCCACATATATAAGGTTGATAACACCCGGTGGCAAGCCCGCTTCTTCAAAAATCTCCATAATCACATTCGCTGAATAAATTTGGCTATCGGCTGGTTTCCAAACCACCGTGTTGCCGAGCATTGCAGGGGCTGCTCCAAGATTGCCCGCAATAGCCGTAAAGTTAAACGGTGTGAGGGCGAAGACGAAACCTTCAAGCGAACGATATTCCGTCCGATTCCAAATGCCTGCCGAACTGTTGGGCTGTTCGTTATAAATTTGAGTCATAAACGACACATTGAAACGGAGAAAATCAGCGAACTCTGCAATACAATCTATCTCCGCTTGATAAGCATTTTTGGATTGGCAAAGCATCGTTGCCGCCATCATTTTGAACCGATAAGGACCCGTCAGTAAATCAGCCGCTTTCAAAAATATAGCCGCGCGGTCTTGCCAATTCATGGCTTCCCACATCGGTTTGGCTTCTAAAGCTGCTTGAATCGCCGCTTCCACATGGCTTTTATCGCCTATGCTATAATGCCCCAACACATGATTGCGTTCATGCGGCGGATTAATCACTCCTTTTTTATCCGTCGTGATATGCTTGCCGCCGATGTGCATCGGCACATCTATGGGCTTAGATTTGGCTTTTTCTAAGGCTATTTTCAAGGCGGCGCGTTCAGGCGAGCCTGTTTTATAGCTCAAGATGGGTTCATTGACCGCAGTAGGTACGTGGTAAATGGCGTTTGACATACTTTTATTTGGTTAGATTTTGATTGTTAAATTGAGAGAGCAAAATTAGTTTTTATAAATGAAATGAAGGAGAATAGGCATAAAAAAAAGACACCACAATTAAGGAATGTCCTTTTTATTGAAGAAGTGATCTCCTCACTATTTTTAGAGAAAACATCATTTGATTCATTCAAAGGGTATTTCACCTAACAAATAATTAAATTTTAAAAAACTACCTATAAACTCAACTAATATACCCACGTTTTGTTAAAATTGTACCTTAAATACAACAAGAGTTTATGAAACAAAAACGAGCGATAGTTTGGTTTAGGAATGATTTACGGTTGCACGATAATGAGGCGTTGCAGGAGGCATTGAGCAATGCCGAAGAAGTGTTGCCGGTTTATGTATTCGATGAACGGGTTTTTAAAGGAAAAACAAAATTTGGCTTTCCTAAAACGGGAAAATTCCGGGCTCAATTTATCATCGAATCTATACAAGATTTGAAACAAAACCTCCGACAACGCGGGGTAGATTTAATCATCAGAATTGGTAAACCTGAAGATATTCTTTTCGATTTGGCTCAAGAAGTCAAATCTTCTTGGATTTTTTGTAACCGCGAACGCACATCTGAAGAGCTGTCTGTACAAGACCATTTAGAGAGTAAACTCTGGAAAATAGGGCAGGAAATCCGTTACACTCGAGGCAAAATGCTCTATCATACTTCTGATTTGCCTTATCCCATCACCCAAACGCCTGAGATATTCACTACTTTTAGAAAAGAAACCGAGCGCATCACGCCCGTTAGAGAGCCATTGCCGACGCCTAATCAATTGCCCCCCCTCAGTATTCGAGTTGAAATTGGCGAAATTCCCAGCTTTGAAGACTTTGGACATAGTTCTTTTTCAAAAGATGAACGCAGTGTTATCTCATTTAAAGGTGGTGAGACTGAAGGGTTACGTCGTTTGAAATATTACCTTTGGGATTCTAATTTAATTAAAAATTATGAAGATACCCGCAATGGTTTGATGGGCGGCGATTACTCCACAAAGTTTTCTGCTTATTTAGCACAAGGTTGTCTCTCGCCTAAAATGATTTACAATGAATTAAAAAAATATGAGTCAGAAAGGGGTGAAAATAAAAGCACTTACTGGTTGTTTTTTGAGCTCTTGTGGCGAGATTTCTTTCGACTGATTGCTAAAAAATATGGCAACAAGGTATTTCAAATCGGTGGTTTAATCGGCAAGCCAGATGCTAAATGGCGGACTGATGAACGCCTTTTTAACATTTGGGCGCATGGCGAAACGGGCATACCCTTCGTGGATGCGAACATGCGAGAACTGAATGCCACAGGTTTTATGAGCAATAGAGGGCGTCAAAATGTAGCGAGTTTTTTGACAAAAGATTTAAATGTCAATTGGCTCATGGGAGCTGAATGGTTTGAAAGTCAATTGATTGATTACGACCCTTGCAGCAATTATGGCAATTGGCTTTATGTAGCAGGTGTAGGCAACGACCCGCGTGAAAATCGCTATTTCAACATCCTCACCCAAGCACTACGCTACGATGCGCAAGGCGATTACGTGAAATTGTGGATTCCTGAATTAAAAAATGTACCAGTTGATAAAATACACCGCCCCGACACTTGGAGCCTTGATGAGCAAAATTGCTACAGTGTCAAGTTGGGTGTTCAATATCCGAAGCCGATGTTGGCAACGGTTAAATGGATTTCTTGATGAATTATGAGATGTAAGATATGAGAATTCATATCTCATATCTCGTATCTCATAACCTTTAAATAAAAATAAAAAGTATGAATAAGTATCTAAAACTCTTCTTTATTATTGCTGTCATGGCTTTTGTTGCTTGTAAAAATGACAATAAAACAGTGGCTGCGTCAGAAGCTCCAACGATTATACACAAATCTATTCAAAAACGACAAGTGGATGCCGAAGGGAAAACCACTCGAATGCTCGATTACCTCATCAGCTATCCCTCAGTAGAAAAGGGATCTGACGGACTGAAATTGGCTGTGAAATCTTTTTCAGAAGATTTTGTCGCTTCATTGATGCGCATTGAAGGAGATAGATTGCCCCTTGATGCTGTGATGCCTTATTATTTGATTGCCTTTCGAAAGGCTTATGCTGCGACGCCTTCTATCATGGGTTGGTCGGTAGAGGTGAAAGATACAGTCCTTTACAGCAAACCCAAAATAGTGAGTATTATCCTGAATGGCTACACCAACTTCGGCGGTGCACACCCCAGCATAACTTCTACCATCGGTAATTTCAATGCTGCTACGGGAGGAGTGATTAATATGAATGAATTGATCAAAGACCGCGCGGCATTGGCTGCCATGTGTGAAAAGAAATACCGTATTGCCAAAGCACAAGCTTTTAATAGTGGTTTTAATTTCGATAAAGAGACACGTTTTAAATTGCCTAATAATATGGGATTTACGCCGTACGGCATCTTATTTCACTACAATACATACGAAGTGGGACCTTACGCCATAGGCGATGCCGATTTTATCATCGATTATGAAGAGTTAGAAAAGGTGATGGATGTGAAGAAATTTCTTTAAATCAACTGTTCAGTTTTTCATTATTGGCATGTCTATCTCTATCGCGCTTTGTTTTTTTATCTAAATTTTTAGCTAAAGCATCAGTCAAGTCAATGCCCGTTTGGTTAGCAAGGCATATCAAAACGAAGAGGACATCCGCCATTTCATCCGCCAAATCTGCTTTGGCATCTAAAGGTTGCTCATTGGTTTTAAATGATTGTTCTCCATAAAGCCGCGCCATCAATCGCGCTACTTCACCGACCTCTTCCATAAGAATAGCAGTATTAGTCAATTCATTGAAATAGCGAATGCCGATGGTTTTTATCCATTCATCCACTGTTAGTTGTGCATTTTTTATAGTCATAATTAAAACATCACACCGAGTCGAATCGTCAAACTTGAAATAGTTGCTTTTGATTTATCGGCTCTCGGATTGGTTTTGCCATCGGCATCGTAGAGCGTGCCGTTATCAGTATTCACATCATAGAAGCCTTTTTGGAAATAAAGACCCAATACCAATGCCGTATTATTGGAGATGATATACTCACCGCCGCCGCCGATGCCCCAAGAAACATTCAAAAAATTCACTTCCTTTTTGATGTTGATATTGCTTTGGTCGAGGCTATTAGAGCCAATGATAGCCCCTTTTGTATTGGATTTAAAACCAAAAGTTAAACCCGGCTCAGCGAAATAGCGGATATGCGTACCGTTTTCAGGCGTTCGCAACTTCAAACCGACAGGTATTTCGACATAAGTAATGCCATATTTAAATTTTGTATCGCGTGGAAAAAGTGCAGAATCAGCCTTAACGGTAGGTCTATTTTCAAATTCATCATAGGAGTCTGCCCAAAATTTGCTCGGGGAATCCAATAAAAGCCGTCCGCCCGAATTGAAGTGAAAACCAATGCCGGTAGAAAAAGAATAAGCTTGACTGAACCTATTCTCAACAATGAGCGCTAATTTCAACCCTGTTGAAGCACCTGAGCCGCTGATTTTTGAATTAGTCGTCGTCATCCAACTAAATGAAGGGCTCATTTGCACGCCAAAATGGAGATCTTGGGCAGTAGAAAGAGTGAAAAGAGATGCTACAATAGCCGTTATTAAAAAGATTTTTTTCATATTTAGTCGAGTTTTTAAACAAAGTTAAACAAACAATATAATTGTTTAGTTTTGAAAAGCTAAATAATATATAAGATGTTGTATCAAAGGTAATTTCGATTCGTTTAAATTTGCAATATTTTAATCCTTTTTTAACAATGCTACCGACATTATGCACCTCCGATGCGAGGCAAATCGCACCAAAAGTGCGGAATATTGGTAGAGAATTTTAAAAAACATCAAAAGTATGTCGAAGAAAAATAAAAAGCCTACCCCTGCATTTATCCCTTCGGGAGTAATAGAATCATCAGCTGCGAGCAATCAACTATCGGCAGTTGGCTTTTGGGCTAATACACGCATGCAAGCGATACTCATTTTCACAGTCAGCTTTTTACTTTATGCAAATACCCTTACACACGACTATTGTCAAGACGATGCCATTGTAATTACCGAAAACATGTTCACGACTGAGGGGGTCAGTGGCATACCCGGCATCATGGGCTATGATACATTTTACGGCTTTTTTAAAGACCCAAACAAGGGAAATTTAGTAGCAGGTGGCCGTTATCGCCCTTTTACCCTCGTGATGTTCGCTTTTGAGTATCAAATTTTTGGGAAAAACCCATTTATCGGGCATTTAATGAATGTACTTTTTTTTGGTTTGACGAGTGTACTCTTATATTTTCTTTTATTGAAATTACTGAATTATAAATCCTCAATAATTGCGAGCGGAGATGCCCTAAAGAACAATAGCGCAACAATCATCGCATTCATTGCCACTTTACTTTTCGCAGTACATCCTATTCACACCGAAGCCGTAGCGAATATCAAAGGGCGCGACGAAATCATGACGCTTTTAGGCAGCCTCGCAGCCGTTTGGTTTTCCTTGAAATTTTATGAAAACAAAGGCATTTCCAACCAATTAATAGCCTTTGCTTTGTTCTTCATCGCCTTATTGTCAAAAGAAAATGCGATTACTTTTGTCGTCATCGTGCCTTTGATTTATGGGTTTTTTATGCAAACGGATTGGTCAACGGCATTCAAACAAACTATACCGTTTGTCGCTGCTGCCGCAGTGTTCATGATACTGAGGGGGGCTGTCATTGGCAACCAATTTACAGGCGATCAGAATGAATTGATGAATAATCCTTATTTAAAA
>JAYTON010000477.1:0-4022 GCA_043747725.1 Saprospiraceae bacterium | reverse complement strand
TCAGTATTTCTATTAAATCCATTGGTAAAAAGTCAATTTCAAGGCCTATTTTCTACAATTCATTAGCCTAAATCTACCGTTTACCTTTTTCACCTTTTTATTTTAAGGTCAAAAGTGAAACTTTGTTGCATCAAATTATTTAACTCGGTATTTTATTTAACCTAAAATTGTCAAAACTATGAAGACCATCACCCGACTTTTATTTATCTCCTTTTTCTGTCTAAATATTAATTTAAATGCTCAAATGACTCAAACCCTACGAGGCTCTATCATTGACAAAGCCGCTGAAACGCCCCTTGTCGGTGCAGCTATTTTAATTGACAAAATAACGCCACAACTCGGAGCCATTACAGATGAAAATGGCAATTTTGAAATTAAAAATGTGCCGACTGGCAGACATCAAATCATTGTATCTTTCATAGGCTACAATGCTCAAACCTTGCCCAATATTGTTGTTAATGCAGTGGTGGTCGCTACTACACGCCCGTCAATTTAGAAGCCTCTCGAAAAGCGAATCGGGAAATATTGGATGAAACGAACGCCTATTCAGAGCAACAAACGCCCTATTTCCGTTGGGATGTAAAAGTGGGTTATACTTTGAATTCAAAAAAACGCCACTTCACGCAGCAGTTTTTCCTTGATTTTCAGAACATAACCAATCATAAAAACATCTTTCAACAGCGATATTCAGTTGAAAAAGGAGAAGTATATAAGTTGTATCAGATTGGATTTTTCCCAGATATTTTGTGGCGAGTGCAGTTTTGATAAAAGCGTTAGTTCTATGGATTTAGTTAATTTTACCATTGCTTTGTTTTTAGAGTTCAAAATTAAACGATTTTCCTTAAAATGACAACTTTACTCGGTATTATCAACGCCTTAATATTCACTCTACTTGGTGCTATCCATTTTTATTGGGGCGTTAGCGGCAAGTAGGGTAGCACACAAGCCCTGCCTCAAAATCTGAATAACGGGACTCCTTTATTCATACCAAGTGTAATGGCATGTTTTATAGTAGCATTTGGCTTGTGGGGAATGGGTATTCTTACTTTGAACCAAGCAGGCTTTATAAATTTAAGCTTTCCCAATATTTTGAATCAATACGGTCTGTATGTTATTGGATCAATTTTTCTACTTCGGGCTATAGGAGATTTTAAATATGTCGGTTTTTTCAAAAGCATAAAAAATACCGAATTTGGGCGCATGGATACCCAATTTTATTCACCATTGTGCTTATATTTGGGGATAACTTCTTTGTTGATAAAAGTTTTGAATTAAAACAATGACAAATTCAAGCCAATATTTGGGTTTTGATGATAAATAGTTTCGGCTAAGTGGCATACCCTTGTCAGGGCTGATTATTCCGCCTATCTTTTTTCATGAAGTGTTTAATGATTCGATGACATTGTTTTGCTCAACCCTCATGTGCATATTTTTCACGTTCGTTGATTGGCAATTTTGTCGGTATATTTTTATAAAAGGTAATCAAAAATTCCCTCATTATAGTCAGAATCGCCAACGGTTAGTTTGGATACTCATTCTTTGCGGTCTTTTTATTGTAGGCTTTTGCAATATTTTTCATCTTATAATTGAGCCGTTGATAGGATTCGATAAAATACAGCATCGCCCTTCTCTTTTTCAAGTCAATGCAGCCAGTTTGTTTAGTTTTATTGTCATTGCAGGGATTTATGAGAGTATGCGCAATTTTTCATTGTGGAAAAAAACAAGTCTTGAAAAAGAACAATTGCAACGTGAAAATATTCAAAGCCAATTAGACGGCTTGAAAAATCAAGTGAATCCACATTTTTTATTCAATTCGTTGAATACATTGATTCATATTATTCCTGAACATCCTGAAACAGCCGTGCGGTTTGTTCAACAATTGTCAAAAGTATATCGGTATATTTTAGAAATTAAAGATACCCCAACGACACCCCTCAGTCATGAACTCGAATTTTTGAAAGCGTATGTTTTTTTATTGAAAGAAAGGTTTGGCGACAATTTGAACATCAAACTCTTCAATACTGAGGGGTATGCCGAGTCTCAAATGATTCCTTTGGCTTTACAAATTGTCCTTGAAAATGCCATTAAACACAATATAATCTCTACTGAAAAGCCGCTTTTGATTGAAGTAGGGGTAGAAAATGGCGATAAATTAATCGTCAAAAACAACCTTCAACGTAAAAATCAAGTACAAATAGGAACGGGTACGGGCTTGCAAAATATCAGAAATAGATACGAACTGGTGAGCGATAAAAAATTGGATGTCATCGTCACCCCTCAGTATTTTACGGTTATTTTAACATTACTATAAAATTAAATTTATAAACTAATAAAAATCAACCAGTTATGAATCTCCAAGAGTTTTTAGAAAAATGGCAATTCACTTATTCGCACATTGGTGCGCGCTATTTTTTAATGGCGGCTGTGGTGTTTGTGCTTTTCTACATTGTTTTTAAAAACCCAATGATGGTGCGAAGAGTGCAACCCAAATTTCCGCATATGAGCGACTATGGGCGCGATATTTTTTACTCTGTCATGTCTATTGGCATTTTTGCAGGCATCAGTGTTTGGACTTTTTTTATTTTAAAACCTTACACCAATGTCTATTATAAAATCAGCGATTACGGGATGCCGTATTATTATTTCACGTTCATTTGGATGTTTTTCCTACACGATACGTATTTTTATTGGACGCACCGCTTGATGCACCATCCTCAATTATTTAAATATGTGCATTTGATTCACCATAAATCCAATAACCCTTCGCCATGGACGGCTTATGCTTTTCATCCGATTGAAGCGGTGTTGGAAGCCTTAATCGTGACGGTGATTGCGTTTTCGATTCCAACGCACCAATCAGCCATTACGATTTATATGTTGTTTCAAATTTCTTACAATGTGTATGGTCACCTCGGATATGAAATTTTGCCTAAAAATTTCAATAAAAATTGGTTTGGCAAATGGCTCAACACGGCTGTTGCCCACAATATGCACCATAAATATTCCGTCAAAAACTACGGCTTATGGACTACGATTTGGGATAGAATGATGGGCACTATGCATGAAAAATATGATGAAACCTACCAAAGAACCACGGAAAGAGAGATGTTTACTGAGAGGGGTGTTTTAGCGAAATAAAAAACTGCTTAATCTTAGGAAGCCTCGCAGGCTTCCTAAGATTTTATTCGTAAATAATTGATTATCAACATTTTATGAAAATACTCATCATCGAAGACGAGCAACCCGCTGCCAAGCAATTAACAAAATTGCTTCAAAAAGCCGACCCCTCAGTATCTATCATCGAAACGATAGATTCTGTGGAGGCGTCTGTCAAATGGCTCAATACATTTCCTTCGCCCGACGCTATTTTTATGGATATTCAAATCGCTGACGGTTTGAGTTTCGATATATTTAACCATGTGGACATTCAATCGCCCGTCGTTTTCACTACTGCCTTTGACCAATATGCTATCAAGGCTTTTAAGGTGAATGCCATTGATTATCTATTAAAACCCATTGACGAAGAAGAATTAATGGATGTTATGGTGAAAATTCGATATAAAAAATCTGAAAATAGTAAGGGTATGGGCTTGACGGCTGACAATATTTACGGACAAAATCCCACAGATTTTTCAAAGAATTGGCTTTAAATATTTCAAAATCAAACAATTACAAATCAAGATTTTTAATCAAGCAAGGACAAAATATTTCTTTTATTGAAACCCCCGACATCGCCTATTTCTTTTCAGAAGAAGGCTTGACTCAGTTCTATATTTTTCAAAATAAAAAACACATCACCGAGTGCACCCTCGATGAATTAGAATCTCTCCTCAATCCAAAAGATTTTTTTCGCATCAATCGCAAAATGATTGTCAGCCTCAAATCCATTCAAAAAATTAGCCCGCATTTCAATGGTCGTTTGAAATTAGAATTGATACCACAAGCAACCAAAACAGGCTCACAAATTTCAGAAGATATTTTCATAGCCCGCGAACGGGTAAGCGATTTTAAGACTTGGTTGG
>JAYTON010000476.1:0-8680 GCA_043747725.1 Saprospiraceae bacterium | reverse complement strand
GAACTAACGCTGACAGGCAGGACGGGTTTATTAGGTACTTTTGGCAGCGCACCGTTTTTTCATCAAACGGCTTTAGGCAGCAACAGCTATCTGAGGGGTTATACCCGCAATCGGTTTTTGGATAAATACGCCGCCTTCTATAATTTGGAAGCCCGCCTACACATCGGCACTTTCAACACCATTTTAGCCCCCATCCGTTTTGGCATATTCGGCTTTTTTGACAATGGCATCGTCTGGGGAGAAAAGTCTTACAAAAGCAATAAATGGAACAATGCCAAAGGCTTAGGCATGTATATCGCCCCCATAGCCGACGTTTACAGTCTGAATTTTTATTTTGCCAAATCTAATGACAAGGGTATTTATTCTGATTATAAGATTGGGTGGCGGTTTTAAGATTGCTTTTCAACAGTTTTAAAATGAACAGATGATTGACTCCTCAACAGCTCCGCAGCTTTTTCAGGTGTAATATCGCGCTGTGGCAAGGCGAACATTTCATAACCGACCATAAATTTTTTCACCGTTGCCGACCTCAAAAGAGGGGGATAAAATGACTTATGCCAATGCCATTCGGCGTGTTCTTTATTATCCGTCGGAGCTTGGTGGATGCCTGCGGAATAAGGGAAAGAGGTTTGAAAAAGGTTATCATAGAGTACAGTCAAGTGTTTATAAGCGTTGGCGAAAGCATCTTTTTCAGCGTCCGTCATGTCTGTAATACGCGCCATTGGGCGTTTTGGGATAATCATTGCTTCAAAGGGCCAGGTTGCCCAAAAGGGAACAAGCCCGACAAAATGCGCATTTTCAAATAAAATTCTTTCGTTTTTCTCCAATTCCTTCTCTAAATAATCGCTCAACAGTGTTTTTTGATGTTTTTCAAAATAAGCCAATTGATTGGTTTGCTTTTTAAAAGGTTCATCAGGCGTCGAAGAACTTGCCCATATTTGCCCATGTGGATGCGGATTCGAGCAACCCATGATGAAGCCTTTATTTTCAAAAATTTGAACATATTGAATAAAATCTACGTTGCCCAATGCCTCATATTCCGTGCACCAAAGATCCACCACTTTGCGAATCGCCGACTCTTCCATCTCAGGGATTGTCAAATCGTGGCGCGGCGAAAAACAAATCACTTTGCACAAGCCTCGTTCAGAAATGCTTTGAAATAGCCCCCCCTCAGTATATTGCTCATTTGGCACATCTTCCAGCAAAGCGGAAAAGTCATTCGTAAACGCATAAACATCTTGATAATCGGGATTGCGTTCACCATTGGAGCGCATATTATTGGCGCATAAATAGCAAGTCGGGTCGTGCGCAGGGCGTTTATCTTCTACTGTTTTTTCAACCTGCCCCTGCCACGGTCGCTTTGTCCGATGGGGCGATACCAATACCCAACTATTGGTCAAAGGATTGTATCTTTTATGCGGGTAATTTTCTTCCATGATTTGTTATTGGTTAATCGTTGTTATGTATCGCGGAACTCCAGTTCCGCTTTCAAATAACTGTTATTATTCTTTATGCTCAGTGGCTTCAGTTAGCTTGTCTGATTGCCTTAATGGCTTTAAATAATTTTCGCTTGACACCACTTTTTTACCCGTTGCAATTTCCACTCGTTCCCTGGCTTCCCCTGCGGTTTTACCACCTTTTATGGCGGCTGTCTTATTTTCATCAAAACCTTGAGCATCTTCATCAACAGCAACCGTGCGCGTAACGGCTTCGCCCAATGCTGTTAAAATCAATTCCAATTCCGTCATGTGATCTCGGAGGTTTTGACTTGGTTTTGTCAAACCCTTAATATTGCGGTGCTCTGTGGGAGTGACATTAAAAGTACCTTTTGCAATGATGGCGGTCAAAACGCTGTACTCTTGACCCTCTTTTACTCCTCTATTTTTCCATTCATCCGTTAATCTCTTTCGGGTATCAATGCTCTGCATCCGTTCCTTTATCCACTCATCTGGGTAGCCTTTCGCCTTGTAAATGGCTGTCATGCGCTCATAACCTAATTCGGGGTTCTCTGTTTCCTGTATCCGTTCCGACCCAACTTGTGCCAACCACAATTTTAAAGGCTCTGCCTTCGGCGATGGTACAGACATGACAATGCGCAGCACCCCCTCAGTATTGGCGCAATCTGTTAAGCGATTCCGTCCATCTGTAGCTTGCATTTTCAACTGTTTACAGATTGTAAACAGTTGCGGCTCTCGGTTTTTCAATACGCCCCAATATACACGTGGTTTAGGGCTATCAGTCAAAACCTCAATAACATCAACGATTGAAAAATACCATTCTTCATTGTACCATTCTTTTCTAATTTCTTTACCTTCGAAAGGGGTAAGGTGTGTGTTTTCCATAATGAGTTTTAGTTTAAATTTATTAAATATCGAAATTGGTTCAAGATTATCCATCACCAATTACTTATTTACCTATGTCAATGAGCATTGTCCCGTTTTCAATAACAACTTTGTAGGCGAGCATGTCAATATTAAAAGTTTTAAGATAGGCTTTTGACAGGGTTGAAATAAAATTATCGGCTGCTTCTTTTTTAACCAAATTCAAAGTGCAGCCACCGAAGCCACCGCCCATCATCCGCGCGCCCAATACTGAGGGAGGGGGATAAACCCTCGCTTGCTCTACCAAAAAATTAAGTTCGGGACAACTGACTTCATATTCCAAGTTCAGCCCATCATGCGTAGCATACATCAAAGCACCGAATGTTTCTAAATCATTGTCTATCAAGGCTTTACACGCTTTTTCAACGCGGGCTATTTCTTCTACAACATATTTACACCGCTTGAAAACAACTTTTGAAAAAGCTGTTTTATGGCTTTTTAAAGAATCTAAAGATACATCTCGAAGGGTGGATACTGAGGGGTCATATTTTTTCAAAATGGCAACACCTTCCTCGCATTCAGCACGCCGCGTGTTGTACTCTGAGTCAACAAGCGCATGTTTCACGCGCGTATCGCACAGCACGAGTATATAATCGGAGGTATCAAAAGGAAAATATTCATACTCCAGACTGCGGCAATCCAAGCGAATGACGCTCCGCTCCTGCCCCATCATCGAAGCGAACATATCCATCACACCGCATTGCATACCAACAAAATTGTTCTCTGCTTGCTGCGATATTTTGACCAAATCCAAGCGCGTTAAACCCAAATCAAACAATTGATTCAACGCAAAACCTATCCCATTTTCAATCGCTGCCGAAGAAGATACGCCGCCGCCGCTTGGCAAGTCACCGCCAAAAACCAGATTAATACCCCGTAACGATTTCGGATATGGGATTTCGGATGTCGGATTTATGCCATCCGAAATCCCATATCCGACATCCGAAATGGTTTTTATGACCCCCATCAGGTAGTTTGCCCAGCCTTTTTCATCTATTTTCACTAAATTATGAAGCGTTGTGGTATAACATTCCTTCAAATCATGGGCAACGAAATGGCATTCATCATCTTCCCGCGCACTCACGGCGAAATAAACCGCTTTGTCAATGGCAGCAGGCAATACGAAGCCGCCATTATAATCAGTGTGTTCACCAATTAAATTTATGCGACCCGGAGAGCGGACTATGATTTGAGGTTTTTGATTAAATACTTGTTCAAATTGGGTTTCAATACTCGATATTAAATCTGTCATTTTCGTTGTGTCAATATTTTCAAAGTAAGCATAGATATATAATTTTCATAACTACTTAGCCCCTTTCGAATGAATACCTTTGGCATACCCCCAAGGGGGAACGCCTGCGAAATATGCTAAATATGTTCAAAAAATGGACATTTTTAACATTTTTCGAGTGGGGCTCCCCCTTTGGGGGTAGGGGGGCTAATCAACAAAGCGGTTCAAATTCAGGTATGAAAACAGTCAAAACCGTCTCGTCCATCAATCGTTTTGTCAGGCTATCTGCTTTAATTAATTCGTAATGAAAAAAGAATTGCATCGTTTGAATTTTAGATTCATAAAAAGTATGCTCCTCTCCTATCGGATTTTTCTCTACCAAAGCCTTTTGCGCCACCGTAGCCATCCGCAACCATTGCCAAGCCACATTCAAAATGCCGAACAACTCAATATACAGCGTAGCATCGGATAGAAAAACCTCCGAATCGCCTTTGGCTGCAACAGTCATTAAATGCAGAGTCGTCGTTTTAAAACGGTTGATTTCTTCGGTCAATGAAGCGGCATAAGGCTTTGTTTCCTCAAAAATATTTGCTGCATCAATGTCTTTTTGAACTTCATTTGCCCAAAGTCCTAAGGCATAGCCATTATTGCGCGGAATTTGACGCCCTAAAACGGCTTGCGCTTGTATGCCTGTCGTGCCTTCGTAAAGGCTCATGATGCGGACATCCCGCGCCAGTTGTTCCAATTCAAAATCTTCTGTATAGCCATAACCCCCTAAAACCTGTAAGCCTTGATTGACTGAAATCGTCCCCATTTCTGCCCCATATGTTTTCGCAACGGGTGTGAGCAGTTCCAAAAGGTCATTATAATGCTGTTTTACTGAGGGGTCTTCGCTCACTTTTTCCAAGTCCAAATACATATAACATTGCAAAATAAAGCTCAAAGTGCCTTCTACAAATGCTTTTTGTTCAAACAACATTCTTCGCACGTCAGGATGATGAATAATGGTGGTCGGTTCGCCCAACGCATTTTTTTCATTCAGCCGCCGACCTTGCGGACGCTCTTGAGCATATTGCAACGAAGCATAATAAGCCGCCGAGCCAATATGCACGCCGCCCATGCCCACGCCCAACCGCGCCCCATTCATCATCAAAAACATGTGCGGCAATCCCCTATTCGGTTCACCGAGCAAATAGCCTATGCAGTCGTCTTTTTCTCCAAATTCAAGGTGCATGGCAGGTGTTGCCTTCTGCCCCATTTTATGATAAATGCCGATGGAAGTGACATCGTTAGGTTCAAGCACCCCCTCCTGCCGCGTTTCACTCGCAGTGACACTAACCCTATTTTTAGGCACAATAAACAGTGAAATGCCCTTAGTTCCCTTCGGTGCGCCATCAATTCGAGCTAAAACGAGGTGAATAATATTGTCCGTCAAGTCATGATCCCCTGCTGAAATGAATATTTTTTGACCTTTAATTTTGTATGTGCCATCAGTTTGCGGCGTCGCGGAAGTCGCTACATCTGAGAGCGAGCTGCCCGCCTGCGTTTCCGTCAAGCACATCGTACCCGTCCAGCCACCCGAAAGCATTTTAGGAACAAACTGTTGTTTTTGCTCTTCTGTACCGTATTTGATAATCAAATTAGTCGCGCCTTTGGTCAAATCGACGTACATAATGAAACTATTATGCGCTCCGCCGCAGATAAATTCCACCGCCGCCCCCATTATTTTAGGCAATTGTTGCCCTTCATGTTCAAATGGAAATGGTGCCGACATCAAGCCCGATTCCGTGTACGCCTTGAAAAATTGGTGAACGCCTTCATGCACTTTTACCTGCCCGTTGATGAGTTCGGGCTGCTTGCGGTCGGAATCCACGAAAGCAGGTTTCATTATTTTTTCACCGATTTCAGCCGCCGCATCCAAAGTCATCTTGAAGGTTTCAGCATCGTGGAGATTGAAATATTCGTATTGAGTTAAAGATTCTACGTTCAGCATTTCAAAAAGTGTAAAATCAAGGTTTCGACGGGAAAAATATTTTTCAGCCATTTTTATAATGAATATTTTTTTATTTAAAATATTGATAGTCAACACTTTACAAACCTATGAGGTTTCTAAAACCTCATAGGTTTACGATGCCAAGTATTAAAAAGTAATTCAGCCCACAAATTAACTCAACGTTTTCAAAGATATTTGTAAAGCCTCCATTTTTTTATACTGTGGTTCTAAAAGGGCGAATGATTCCTTATTTTGCTCCACAATGGCTTCTATCACGCACCCCCTCAGTACAGCGTCTTTCCGCCACTCTTCCAAAGTCAAATTTTCTAAAATCCAATCTTTCTTTTTTACGTAATTAGATAATCGAGGTGTTTTTTGCACTGTTTGTAGTGCTTTTGTAATGGCGTTCGCTGTTACTGAGGGGTCACGCACGACTAATTCTCTAATAATATCATTTTGTTTATCATAAATTTCATCTTGCAAACGCTCAATTTCTACTTTAATTTCCTCTTTTTTAGGCGATTTTACACGGTTTTGCCCCTCTCCTACCCTTTTCTTTTTCTCCTGTTCAAAAGCCACATTCGTATATTTTCTTTTAACGGCGCTGATAAAATACCCTTCAATACTCTCTTTGACTTTCCCTTTTTGGGCTTCAAAAATGGTGTATTCAAGACCATTTCGCACCGCTTCCGCATCGTGCGTATCCATCACCAAACGCAAAACAGCTTCACTGATGCCTATACTTTTTGCCTTAGGCAGCAGTTTTTGATACATTTCCTCTTTGGGCATACTCGACGAAATGACGATGGCATTTTCAGGCGGCGTTTTCTCAGCATTCGAGCGTGTGCGTTGCTCTTTATGGGCTTGCATTTCCCTTTCCACTTCGTCTTTTAGCCAGTCGGGTGCATCGGTCGGAACTGTCGGACGGATAGAAAACTTGATTTCTGTCACGGCTTTACCTTGTTTTTTTTCAATATAATCAAAACTGATGTCTGCAAACTGAGCAAAACGCTCTTGCGCCAAGACCAAAACCTTCTGTTTAAAACTGCCATACAAGCGGTAATTTTCAACAACACCCAATATTTCCTTCAATTCCTGAATATTAAACCATTTCTCAGATCGCTCGGCATTGAAGCGATAATACTGTTTAAGGATTTCATAAAGCCGAATAATCGTAGCATTATGCAGTTTGGAACAAATAAATTCGTAGCGTTTTTGATTAAACAGCGTGTATTTTTTAGCTGCCAGCAAATAGGGTTTTAATCGGCGGTCAAATTCTATTTCAATATAGGCATCGCGCGTCGTGTCTTCCACCTCATTGGAGGCGATTACGGAAGTAAAAAAGCCAGAATATATGGTTTTCATGTTCCCATTTTCGTCCACATAAGGGAAAGTCAATTCTTTTTTACGCAATTCCCGAGCCCAATCCCGCACCTTTTGATAAGTCAAACCATCGTTGCTCAAACCAAAATCTCGAATCAAATCTTTGATATAAATCCGGTATGTTTTATGTGGATCGGACAAATCTTTTTCCTCCACCATCATGTAAGCCTTTGAAAATACGCACTTTTCAACGTATTTTAGCTTGTATCTTGCTTCAATTATGGAGTTCGATTGCTTGAAGTATCGAACCAATTGCTCATCTTTTTTATTCGACATGTTGTGTAATTTTCCATAAAACCATATAAGAGTATATGTTTTTATGGATTTTTATATAATTGTACGTATTTCCTTGTTAGTTAAATGACTTTGATAGTCACTCCGAGACTATCAAATAATCGCGGAGCGATTGAATATGAATAACCCTCGATGGAATCGGGGGGCTAAAGTGAACCAGTTGCACTAACCACGAAGCGGTTGAATGTATAAAATTATCAATTATTGACTATTTGAAATTCAACTGCTCCGCAGTTGTGGAATTTGTCGCTTGACTTACCCCCGATTTCATCGAGGGTTATTCATATTCAATCACTCCGTGATTTTCAACATATTTCTTGCATGTTAAATTGCCGCACGAAGCTAAAATTAAAATATAAATATACCTAATTAAAAGAACAGTTATATTTAAAATTTATTGACGTGGTTTTGGTTATAATAAAAGAAAGGGAAGTCAGGTTTCACGTGGTTTAGGTTATAATAAGAAACCGTACAAGGCGCTTTAAGGCTCTTTTTAGGCGTTTGGAGGCATGCGTGGTTTTGGTTATAATAAGAAAAAGCGCACATGGTTTAGGTTATAGTTGTACGTGGTTTAGGTTATAATAAAAATAAAGTTCATGTGGTTTAGGTTATACATTACGTGGTTTAGGTTATAGAAACCTTTGTAATCAATTGAAAATCAATGAGTTACAAGACCTACAATATATACAATATTGTTCTTTTTATAAATAACTAACAAAGGGTTGCTGTTTTTTTGAAAAAAATTAGAAGCCTAATTAGGCTTCTTTCTTAGATAAATAGTCTGCAATGTATTTTTTTGCGGCGATCATGAAAAATCCTTTCAATGTTAATTCCGTTTCGGCGCGAATTTCTTCTATTTGCGCATGTATTTCTGCTGGAATTTCCAACGTGGTTCTGTGGATTTTTCCTTTGTTGTCAGATTCTTGCACTTCTTTGAGCATTTCTTCTACTAAGGCTACTTTCGAGGTTTTTGGTGTTTCCGCAGCCTTCAATACTGAGGGGGTGTCTTTTTTCTTAAAAGGATTGTCTTTTGCCATTTTCTGATGTATTTAATTTTATGTAGAAAACTATATTTTTATGGATTTCTATATAGATTTACATAGAACAATGCAAATCTATGGATTTTTATATAAAAAACTATGCTTCCATGTAATTTTATAGGGAGATAACGGACTTTTAAAACGTTTTCATGATGACAATCAACTCATCTACCAGTCTTTCTATCTCTTCTTTGGCTTTTTTATCTTTAAATTCCACCACGCCCATGCCTACGGAAGCACTATCGGCGTAGGAAATGCGGTTAGCCAACTTCGTTTTGAGTTTGGGGATTTGATAATCGTCCAAAGCTTCTTGTATTTGCTTGCCCAGATTGGTACTTTCATTGACTTTATTGAGCAA
>JAYTON010000475.1:0-9593 GCA_043747725.1 Saprospiraceae bacterium | reverse complement strand
CTACGCCGCCGCCGAATATTTCCTCTTTGCCTTCGCCCAATCCCAACACTTCGTTGTGGACAGTTGAAGCGATGGCATTTATATTATAGCCTATTTTGCTAATTCTATCACGCCATCCGAGGTTAATATCCCAGCCCCGATTCAATACTTTGGCGGCATTCACCACAGGCGGATCTTGTGTGCCAATAAATGCAGGAATCTGCAAAGCAGTTAGAATATCAGAAGTTTTGCGCTCATACCAATCTACTTCAGCCGTGAGTCGATTTTTTAAAAAGCCGATTTCAAAGCCTACGTCTGTTTGTTGAGTTTCCTCCCAATGCAGGTCGGGATTAGCGAGTTTTGTAATGGTAGAACCTGGTAGAAATCTTTCATCTGGTCCAAAAATGGCATCTAAACGCCCTGTAACGGGTGGATTTTTAGCGGTTTGATCAATTTTTTCATTGCCAATAATACCCCAACTGGCTCTTAATTTAAGATTAGACAACCAATCCATATTTTTCAAAAAATCCTCTTCTTTTAGACGCCAACCCAACGCCACCGAAGGGAAATTACCGAATCGCTTGTTTTTACCAAACTTAGAAGACCCATCTCGACGAAATGAGGCGGTCAATAAATACTTTTCATTGAGCGTATAATTGGCTCTAAAAAGATAGGAAAACATGCGCCAATTGTTGCCATTATCGCTGCCTTCATCTACAGTAAGCCCTTTTGTTGCCAATCTTAAATACAGAAGGTCTTTGATGTCGCCTGCAATATTATTGACATCGTTGGGCAAATTGGTGCCATGACCAATGAAATAAAAATTGTCGTTCGTTTGAGCAGTCACGCCTGCTAAGAGATTAATATGGTGTTTTCCAAGCGTTTTATCATAACTTAAAGTGTTTTCCCAGAGTTTATTGATGTATTTTCGACGGGCAACATCTAAAGAGTTGACATCTGCTTTTTGAATATCCGTTACCTTGAAAACAGGTACGAACTTTTTGCTCTCAACATTTGACCAATCCAAACCTAAATTGGAGCGATAAGTCAAGCCCGGTAAGATATTCACATCCATAAAAACATTGCCGACCGTTCGGAAATTGCTACCATTATTATATCGCTCATAATAAAGTTGTGCTTCAGGATTGCCCACGCTGCCATCCGAGGTCGTATTGCCAAACGCCCCCGTCGAGTCTCTCACAGGCGCAGTCGGTGGTGCGTAGTAGGCATTATAAAGCAAACCGGGTGAGTAGTTGCTTTTTGTATTAATAATTGAAAAATTATGACCTATTTTAATAAAACTATTGAGTTTATAGTCATTATTGATCCGCAAAGTGAGGCGTTCAAAATCACCCCCCCTCAGTATCCCGTCTTGTTTGATGTAGTCACCACTCACGCTGTACGTCATCATATCATTGCCGCCACGCGCTGATAAGTTCAAGTTTTTAATGGGTGCGGTGCGGAAAACCACGTCTTGCCAATCTGTACCCACGCCGAATGAAGCGGGGTTTTTGTAGGGTTCAGGCGAACCGGCATTTTTAGCAGCGAGGTTGCGGAGTTGAGCATATTCAGTGGCATTGGCTAACTCTATTTTTTTTACTAAATCCTGCGAACCGTAGTAAGCAGATACCCCAATTTGCGATTTATTCTTAGCTGAACCGCGTTTGGTGGTGACGATGATAACGCCGTTGGCACCGCGCGAACCATAAATAGCCGTAGCGGAAGCATCTTTTAAAACCTCAACAGATTCGACATCATTGGGATTTAAAAAGCCAATATCGTCTAATAACATACCGTCAACGACATAAAATGGATTAGAATTGTTTAAAGTACCCGTCCCTCGTATGCGGATAACAGCGCCTGCACCGGGCGAACCGTCAGAAGGGGTCACTAAAACCCCTGCAATTTTGCCTTGTAAAGCCTGTTCTACTGAGGGGGTGGCAATGGCTTGAATGTCCTTCGATTTGACTGAACCGACCGAGCCAGTGAGGTCACTTTTGCGTTGCGTGCCGTAGCCGACGACGACGACTTCTTTCAAAGATTGGGCATCTTCCACCATCTTTACATTGATGGTGCGTTGTGCACTGATCGCTATTTCCTGAGAAACGTAGCCAATATATGAAAACATCAGCGTGCCGTTGGCTTCGGCTTGGATTTCATAATTGCCATCGAGGTCGGTGATGGTGCCATTGGTCGTACCTTTGACGATAATACTCACGCCTACAAGCGGCTCCTTGCCATCGGTCACTTTGCCGCGTACGACCACAGATTGAGCAGCTACCCAAGTGCTGATGCTTGTGAAAATGAAGAAGAGTAATAATTTTTTCATGTTTGGATAATTTTAGGTTTAAGTATCGAATAAGGAATAATTTGGTGAGAATATTCCGATTGCCCCCTGACCCCCAAGGGGGAACGCCTTGGAATACCTTGAAAACAGTGCTATAATGGTTGAATTACCTCGAAAATATTCCCCCTTGGAGGTTAGGGGCAAACGTCAATCGAAGCACCGTTTTCAATTTTCACCAATTATTCCTTACAAGTCTCTTACTCAGTTTGATAATTTTAATTTATAATTTTATTCTATTTGTAACCTTATTTTAAAACAACCCTCACCATTTTAACATCATCCGAATTACCCCCAATCATAATATCAAAATCCCCTGCTTCTGCTTTTTTCTCTAAATTAGGATGATAAAAAGCTAAATCGGCGGATGTTAAAGTGAAATTCACGGTTTTGGATTCGCCTTTTTTAAGCATTATCTTTTTAAAACCTTTCAGCTCCTTCACAGGGCGGGTGATGCTGCCGACGAGGTCGCGGACATACAACTGCACGACTTCTTGACCATCATAATTGCCTGTATTTTTAACCGTTATGGACACTTCCAATTTTTCATTAAAACCAAAAGTATTTTTATTAACCGCTAAATTAGAATACTCAAAAGTGGTATAACTCAAGCCAAAACCGAACGGATACTGAGGGGTGTTCGGCGCATCCATATATTTTGAGGAATATTTATTATTGGCATCAAAAGGACGACCCGTGTGTTTAGCATTGTAATAAATAGGCACTTGACCCACCGAACGCGGAAAGGTCATCGTCAATTTGCCCGAAGGATTGTAGTCACCAAACAGCACATCAGCGATGGCATTGCCGCCTTGCGTACCGGCAAACCACGTTTCCAAAATAGCCGCCGCATTATCAGCCACCCAAGGGAAAGTCAAGGGGCGACCATTCATCAAAACAACGACAACGGGCTTGCCTGTTTTGACCAATGCTTTAATCAAATCTTCTTGAACGCCCGGCAAACCAATATCTGCTCGAGAAGAGGCTTCGCCCGTCATCCAACCACGTTCACCGACGGCTACGATGACCACATCGGCTTGGTTGGCAGCTTTAATGGCTTCGTCAAATTGTTGTCCCCCACGCAGGGGGGACGCTACGGAACTTTCCATTTTCGGCGCTGTATTTTCAAGATCGCAACCTTTGGCGTAGAGGATATTGGCAGAAGGGGCTCTGTTTTTAATACCTTCTAAAATGCTCACGCAACTGTTGCCATCGCCTGCGCCTGACCATGAACCTATCATATCTGCCTTGCTATCAGCGAGTGGACCGATGACGGCTATATTTTTAGCATTTATACTGAGGGGTAGTGTTTGTTTATTGTTTTTTAATAAAACCATGCTTTTTCGAGCAATATCTCGCGCTGCATCAAGATTTGCTTTAGAAAAAATCACTTGTTTTTCACGGGCTTCATCACTGAATTTGTAAGGATTTTCAAACAATCCCAATTGAAGTTTGACCCTTAAAATTCTTTTCACAGCATCGTTGACCGTGTTGATAGAGACCTTTCCTTCGGCGAGGGATTTTTGAAGATAGTTGTAATAAACCGCGCCTTGCATGTCCATATCCACACCTGCATTTATGGATTTTTCACCTGCATCTTTATCATCTTTGACATTGCCGTGATTGACCATTTCGTTGATAGAGGTATAATCAGTGACGATAAATCCTTTAAAACCCCATTTTTTTCTGAGAATATCGGTCAAAAGTTGCTTATTCGCCGTAGAAGGCACGCCATTTATTTCATTAAAAGACGTCATAAAAGTTAATGCCCCTGCATCCACACACGCTTTGAAGGGTGGAAGATAGGTTTCCCAAAGCGAAATATCAGATAAATCGACGGTGTTATAATCGCGCCCTGCTTGAGCCGCTCCATAAGCGGCAAAGTGCTTCGCGCACGCCACAAGGCTATTGGTTGCCCCTATTTTTCCTTGAAAACCACGCACTCGAGCTGCTCCGATGAGAGAAGCCAAATAAGTATCTTCGCCCGAACCTTCAATGCAACGTCCCCAACGCGGGTCACGCGCCACGTCCACCATCGGCGCAAAAGTCCAATGCAAACCGGCTGCGGACGCTTCTTCGGCAGCAATGCGGGCGGACTTTTCAATAGCCTCCAAATCCCAACTGGCAGACTCACCAAGCGGCGTTGGAAAAATGGTTTTGTAGCCATGAATAACATCATAGCCGAAGAGTAAAGGGATTTTCATGCGCGTTTCTTTCATCGCTATTTCCTGCAATTTGCGGTTGTAAGCGGCGGTGTGGGCATTGAAAATATTGCCGCATTTGCCTGAGCGAATATCATTGGCATAGCCTGAGCGAATAGTCGGACCCGTTACATCCCAATCGGAAGTAAAAAGGGTGATTTGTCCTATCTTTTCATCCAAAGTCATCAGTTTTAAGACGGAATCGACTTTTCCGTCGAGGCTCAAATTGCCTATTTTCTTAGAAATAGGGCTTTTTACTGAGGGGGTGGCTTTCTTTTTCAACTGCTGAGCAGAGAGCGAAATAGTACTCAATAAGAGTATGACGACTATATTTATTTTCATTAATTTAAAACATTTTATAGTTATTTTTTAATTTTTAACAGCATCCAACCAACCCCCTTTAAACCCTGCTCTTTTCAAACCGATTGTGATAAAAGGGTTCTTTTTCATCAAATTCCAAACAAATTGAGAGCGGTAATTTTCAATTTGAATAATAATAGGTCCTTGGTCAATGCCCAAATAATCTTTATCAATCCACCCGTTTTCGTTGCCTTTACCGAAAGTAAAACTCGGATTGTAGGCGTCTTTAAAGCCGTATTCAGTAACGAGTGGTGTATGAACGTATTTATTCCACATATTTTCTAAAGCCGGCAAGCAGACTTCAGGCGCGAAGGGCAATGAGCCGACAACGGCAGTCGGGGCAATCGTGCCATCATCTACAATTTGAGTGGAAGCAGCACCGCGAGCACCATAACCCATGAATCGAACCTTGAAACCATTGACCGTAGCTGTCGTATCTTTGGGTCCATCGCAAGCAGTCAAGCCCCATTCATTGGGAGCATAATTTTTAAATTTAGCGGTATTATCCATGCAATATGCCCGATTAGCGAGAGTCGCACGGCGAGCATTTTCAAAATAATCAATGCCTTTTTGGCGCATATAATTGTCTTGAATGCCCTTGAAATCAATGTACATTTGGCTGTATTGATGCCCAAAAAGCGGCTCAAAATTCACATGCTCTTGACCATAAAAAGTTGCCCATTTGTAGGGTTTGCACCAGCGTTCCCAAGCATCGGCAGGTATTGGGTGTGTGGGCGAACCGATTGCCATGATGAGCAAAACCATCGCTTCATTATAACCAATCCATTCAGCACTTAAAAACCCTTTTTCAGGATGATAGCCCATAGACAGGTTTTTTTTTTCATTGAGAAACCAATCCCATTCTACCCGCCGAAAGAGGTTTTCAGCGATTTCTCGAATCGCTTTTTCAGTTGTATTATTGCCATCAAAATAGGACATGACAGATAGCACACCTGCCATGAGCAAGCCTGTATCAATCGTTGAAAGCTCTACATCTTTATACCGTTCACCTTTTTCATGGTCGAGAAAATGGTAGAAAAAACCATGAAAACCCGTCTTTCCGCTTGGTTCACCGCCTTGTGGTGCATTCCAAAGGAATTGCAAGGTCTTGAGCACCCGTTCGGCAGCTTGCTCGCGGGTAACATATTTTCTTTCAACGCCGATGCAGTAGGTGGTCAAACCAAAACCCGTGGCGGCGATGCTGCTGAATTGTCGGGTAGGGTGGCGGTCGGGCACTTGATAGTTTTTATCCGTTAAATCCCAAAACCACCTGAACGTCCTATGTTGAAGCTCTTCAAGCGAAAAAGGGGTAATATTGGTTTTGGGCAAAGCCGTGATATTGGCTGTTTGCTTTTGACCACAGCTTGAAAAAGTGAATAAGAAGAATGTGAGGATGTAAATTTTTGATTTCATAGATGGCTGAGTGCTTCGGTGTTTGTTAGCCTCCTAACTACCTTTACATTCGAGCATTAATTTAGTCATACAAGATTTACGAAATCTTAGAGATTTCTTAAATCTGCGCTCTTAAAATCTGACTAATCAACGCTCGAATATATAGGGCGTTAGAGGGCTAACAATCCCCTTTTTTAAAACTTATTTTTAAGCTTTAGAAACTTTTTACAACCTAAAATACTGAGGGGGTCATTAGTTGAGAGTTGAGAATTATGAGTTGAGAGTTTTATAAATAATTGATAGTCAACTATTTATATAATCAATAACTTTCAATTTTCAATTTTCAATTCACAACTAATTCCCCTCAATATTCAAACTTATTTCTAACCTCAACAAGAATGTACGATTAAGGTACATTGCCTATTTAAAGCATTCAGCAAGTCCTTAAATATCGAAAAAACTTTACTCCTTGACGAAGCGACTGATGGCAATCAAACCTTTTTCATCGTAGCCTGAAAGGATATATAAACCCTTATCCAAGCTTTGGAGAGAAATAGTTTGATTGTCAAAAATATTGCTCAAAATTACTGTTTTGACCCGTTGACCGAGCATATTGGTGATTTCAAAACGCTTGATTTTCTCTGTATTGCTAACCGTCAACTCATTCAAAGCAGGGTTAGGGAAAACACTGAGCTTCTCAACCGAAACAGCCTCAAATATACCTGAAGTACCACAACCCGCACCGTTGCCAATGACAAATTCATCCACATAAGATACTTGTGAAGTGGTGGCTACTGGAAGATTAAGATCAAAGAAAATTGTCAAGCGTTTGTATTGCTCTGTGCCTGTTATTTTGCCTGTAAAATCTACTGTAATTTCTTCCCATTCATTGATTTTGGTGTTGGCAACAGGTACTTCAAAAGCAGTGCCTGTTCCGCCCGGACCTGCTTCAACTTTAGCAGTGAAGTTACCGATGTGATCCATCAATACTTTTGCGCGGATAACATATTTATTATTCAACCATTTTAAAGGTGCTCCAAAGTCAGTGAATGCTCCTGCGAAAACTGCCGCTCCCGGGCGACGATCAAATTTTAGCACCTTTGCACTTAAATTGATACCTGCCTTTTTAGGATTGGTAACGATTTCTACGGGCTTGCCATCAAAATCGCTATTAGCAAAATAAGTGAATACAATAGGAGATTCAATATCTGATGCACAGCCTGTAATCGGCTCTGATTGCCATTCAATATCATCGATGTAATACACATCATCAGTCGTATGAGCGACACCTGCGTTAAGGAAAATAGAGATTTTCTTATGGTTTTTACCTTTTTGGTCAATAAAATCAATTTTATATGTTACCCAATCTCCTGCCTTTGTCACTGTTGCAGATTTTTCAATAGCCGGTGAAGTACCCCCTTCCAATTTGAAAAGGAGCGGAACAATGGTTGGTGACCATATTTTTACGCTCAATTGATTGTAACGAGAAAGGTTAATGGATTTAGTACCATAATCAATCGTGATGGCTGAATACTCATCTTTAGGGTCGTTGTACTGCCCCACTTTATCGCTTGGATTGGTTGTGCCTTGTTTAGGATTTGGAATAGCTATAAGGGGTGGATTTCCCGCATATGTCGCGTTGCGTTGGCACTCAAAATCATCCAATTTTGTCGTATCAATTACCGTCAACAAACAAGGATTGATAGTCAATTTGCCTGCTTTGAGGTTATCAAAGAAGTACATTTTACCTGCTGCTGCTGCACTGGGGTCAAAAAGTATACGCATTTGGCTAATGTCTGTCACACCTGCCGCAGCCGTAAAATCAAATTTTAATTCCTCCCATGTAGTGGCAGCGGTCACCGTAGCCGTTTGTTCGATATTACCTTTAGTTGCGCTGACCAATTGAAGGCGAACAGTCTTACCTGCATCGGGTGCATACACCATCATATTCAACTGAGGGGCATCGGTTGCTAAGACAAAATTTGCTGGTAAAGTAGCAGTCAGAGTGCTGATAACGGCTGTGCCTTTGGTGTATTTACCAACGTTTGGACTGCTGTTAACTGTACTTGTTGGAGCAGGATTAGCGACTGCACCGCCGAAAGTACCATGCAAAGCCGCATCGTTATTCAAAGGAGCCCAAGTCAATTTAGGGGTGGTTTCAAAGTCTTCAAGAGCGGGTAGCTCCGTAAAACGAATATCGTCAACGTAATAAATATCCCCTACAACGCCATTAGCTCCTGCATTAAAAAACAAGACCAATTTAGTATTGCCGCCAAATTTGACGCTGCTGAAATCAGCCGTTACTTCTACCCATTTGCCTACTTGGTCGGCTGTGATTTGCGTACCTACCTCTTTGGATGTAGCACCGCCTTCCACTTTCAAAAGCATTAATCCCGCTTTAGGAGCCAATACTTTTACTCTCAAATAGGGGTAAGTTGCAAAATCAAAAGGAACAACATTGTCGTGTATTAATGCTGCATATTCTGTTCCATTACCCGCAACATCATTGTATTTACCAACTTTTGCACTGGTATTGATGCCTGTTTTGCTTGGATTGTCCACTACGCTCAAACTGTCCCAACCGGCACTGTAAGAGGCATTTCGCTGACATTCAAAATCATCAAGCAAATTCATAGTAGTTGGTGCAACTGTTCCTGAGCAAGCATCTGAGGGCAATTGTAGAAGATTATCAAAATAGAAAGTATCTAATTTTGAATTACCCACACCTGCATCAAAAAACAAAATGAGACGATTGAGTGAGTCAATAGCGCGAGCACTATAAAAATCAAGCGTGTACTCCTGCCAAGCATTGGCTACAACGATTGGTTTAGTCACTTCTTTTGAACCTTTGGGTCCTTCAAGTTTAAAAATAAAAGTCCCTGTTTTTTTCGATAAAACACTGATTTTAAACTTGTTATTCGTTGTTAAATTGATGGGCGTTGTAAATTTTGCCCAAAAAAGACTATAAGCAGTCGAGTCTTTTTTGATGTATCGCCCGACTTTCGCCGAATTATTGACTGCGTTGGGCTTTGGGTTATTCACCACGCCACTCCAAGTGCCGTCTAATGCTTCCCAGTTCAGGGTCGCTATACCGCTTTCAAAAGTTTCGGTTATCTGAGCTTTCAGAAAACCGGATGCCGCTATTAAAAGCAGCATGGGGAGTAGAAATTTTTTCATTGTTTTAAAAAATTTATGGTTAGAAAATAGATAATTGTTATTTATGCGAATATTGGGTTAAAAAGCAGAAGTAAGAAGTAAAGTAAATATCAATAACTTTGTAGTGACCAAACCATAAAGAATTGATAATGAAAGAGATA
>JAYTON010000474.1:0-2521 GCA_043747725.1 Saprospiraceae bacterium | reverse complement strand
ATAGCGCATTGGTAAAGCGGAACTGGAGTTCCGCGCTACGTTCCGCGCTACATTATTTTGTCAATTCTTGAAATACATCTTCTACGGTATAAACTTCCTTCCGCATTTCCATCAGCGTTAATTGATTATCAACGGCAAAACGGAACACATCGGGGCGTATATCTTTATTCATATCGGATGATAATTGATACCGATTAGCCCCCAATACTTTGACGCTTTTGACATTTAAAATCTTCGCAAGTCTTTGATTATCAATATTTTGTAAAAACTCCACCGTGACGAGCGATTCGCCTCTTATGCGGTTTTGCAAAGTGTCAATCGTATCATCCGCTACAATCACACCTTTATTAATAATCATCACCCTATCGCACAAAGCCTGCACTTCTTGCATAATATGCGTTGAAAAAATAACCGTTTTCTCTTTACCCAAGTCTTTAATCAAGCGGCGAATCTCCACCAATTGATTCGGATCGAGCCCTGAAGTCGGTTCATCGAGGATTAATACTGAGGGGTCATGCATCATGGCTTGCGCCAAACCCACGCGTTGACGATAGCCTTTTGATAGAGCACCAATGAGTTTTCCTTGCTCAATACCCAAGCCGACGCGCTCAATCATCTCCGCCACGCGCTGTTTCTTTTTATCCAATTTATGTACGCCCGCTACAAATTCAAGGTATTCTTTGACGTACATATCTTTATACAAAGGATTATGCTCGGGCAGATAGCCGACTTCACGCTGCACCTCTAAAGGTGCAGTCGTCACATCAAAACCACAAACGGAAGCAGAACCCGACGATGGCGGAATAAAACACGTCAAAATTTTCATGGTAGTGGTTTTACCTGCGCCATTGGGTCCGAGGAAACCCAATATTTCACCTTTACTGGCTGTAAAACTAATATCGTCGATGGCGCGTTGTTCGCCGTATATCTTCGTTAAATTTTTAACCTCTATCACTGATTGAAATGGGTTTTTAAATTGGGATGATTGAGTTACTTAAATTAAATGCAAAATTAGAAAAATCTAAATGTTTTGAGGTTTAAAACGCAAATCTCTCAACTTTTTACTTCAAATCTTTTTATACAATAGTTAAAGTTCTCTTAAACGTGATAGTTGCGTGATAAAAACTCAAAACCTTTGCGTCCTATTTATACGTATAGCTTTTAGTTTCACCGTATTCATTTAATTAACCATAGTCAAAAATGAAAAATTTAATAGTTCTATTAGTCGTTTTATTATCAAGTGCTTTCGGTTTCGCACAACCGAGTCACGAAGCATTTGATACCTTATTAAAAAAACACGTTTCCGCCACTGGTAAAGTGAATTATAAAAACCTCAAAGCCGATAAAGCTGCCCTCGAGGCTTACCTCAAAATGCTCTCTGAGAATACACCCGTTGATAGTTGGAGTAAAAACGATAAATTCGCTTATTGGATCAATGCCTATAACGCTGCGACTATGAAAACCATTGTTGACAACTACCCCCTCAGTAGTATCACGAAATTGGATGGGGGGAAGACTTGGGATGTGAAGCGCGTCAAATTGGGCGACAAGACATATTCATTGAACGATATTGAAAATAATATACTTCGACCAATGGGCGATGCGCGGATTCACTTCGCCATTAATTGCGCAGCCAAGTCATGCCCGCCGCTTTTAAATCAAGCATTTACAGCGAAAAACCTCAATGCCCTCTTGGAAAGCCGGACGAAGAAATTTATCAACGACCCCAAGGCGAATGCACTGTCAAAGGGTGGTGAGATAAAGATTTCTAAGATATTTGATTGGTACGGAAAGGATTTTTATAATATTACTGAGTTTATCAACCGCTACGCTGTCAGTAAAGTGAACGATAAAGCAAAAATCGGCTATGCGGAATATGATTGGGCTTTGAATGAATAAACTGTTGAATTAAATATCAACATCATATTAAACATTACAATTTAATCAAAAAAAATACCCCAGATGTAGAACATCTGGGGTATTTTTTTTGATTAAAAACAGTTTGTTATGACATTTTTTCAAGCAATTTTAACACTTCATAATTAAAAAACTGTTAATGATATTCAAATTCTATTAAAATAATTCATATTTTAAAAAAAAATCCCTTAATTTTGAATATTCTTATAAATTTTATGAACAACACTAATTTAAGACCTTTCCTTTAACCGATTTTTAGCATTTATTTTTGTAAGTAATTAAGACCTATAAACCATGAACAAATTACTCTACCCTTTACTAATTTTTTTTATATTTCCCGATTTATCGCTGAAGGCACAGGGTATCGTTAGTGCAGACACTTGTAGAGTCCCCTCAGTCATCACCCCAAATGATGACGGACTGAACGACGAATTTAGAATCCCATGTTTGTCTGACGATAACCCTGACAGCGAAATGATGATTTTTAATGAATGGGGTGACCGCGTTTTTTTCTCTAAACCGTATCAGAATAATTGGCGTGGCACATATAAAAATCTCCCTTTGCCTGACGGCACGTATTTCTATCTATTTAAAAAGACTGCCG
>JAYTON010000473.1:0-3084 GCA_043747725.1 Saprospiraceae bacterium | reverse complement strand
TGGCAGTGAATATTCATATTCCTTTAGCTCCCTAAATCCTCAAAGGGAGACTTTTAGACTCATTCTTGAAATTTTAATTAAAATTCAATCCATTCATTTCATCATTTAAAAAATTAATAATGAAAAAAATAATGAAATTCTCTGCTTTTGCAATTCTTATGGCAGTCATCGTTTGTACGCAATCGGCTTGCGATAAAGGTCTTTTACCTCAAATTAGTTTTAAAACAGATGCTGGCTATACTTCTACTAATGTAACAGTGGCTAAAGGGGCTAAAGTGAAAGTAGGCATCAAAGCAGCCAAATCTGAAGATAAAGACGTTTTAAAAACTTTCAATGTCTCCTACAAATACGATGGAGCGACCAGCCCCACCACCTTTAAAAACGAAACACTGACAGGCGCACAAGGCGATAGCTACACAACAGATGTGGACATTACTGCCCGCAATCAAGCAGGTTCAGAAGTTTGGATATTTACCGTCACGAACCGCGATGGTTTAATCGGTACCATTCAATTGACTTTGACAGTGCAATAACCGACTGAGTGAAAAGTGAAGAGTGAAAAAAAAATTTCACTCTTCACATCATCATCAACCATCACCTATGATTTATACTGAGGGGTAGTTTTTAAAAACTCATCTCATAATTTTCAATAAATCAAAAATTAGTAATGATTATTAAGGGAAATGATGCTCAACATTGATAAAAACTGGATGAAATTCAACCTAACAACTTATGCTCATGCTCATTTTTAGCATTTAAGAAATTTATACCTTATATTTGTATGACCAATAGGAATGCTGTTTTAAGATTTAAGAATGTAATTATCCGCGTTGTCATTATTCTGCAACTACCTTAAAATGAAAACAATACCGATTTATATTTTATGCTATCTGCAAATGAACAAGTTGTGTTTTAAACAGAATTTGATTTTTTGATGTACCAAATGTTCTATTCTCAAATTCTTTCTGAGAAGTGGTTTTAGGTGAGCAATCTTTAAAATTCATAAAACTTTATTGAGGCAATACATTTTCATGCTACATGTATGGACAAACCGATTGTGCAGAATGGACATTCCGTATTACACACGACTCCTGAAATAGTTCGGAGAGCATTACATTGATGGAAGAAGCCGAAAATCCAAGTAAAGAGTAGGCGTATTCTTTAATATCCTCAATATTAAATTATCATGAAAAACTTCTCACAATTTCGAAGTTTCCTAATGACTCCTGTTAGGAGAATCCTTTTAATGCTGACACTTTTAATCGTTTTCCAAGGCAACTCAATGGCTCAAGTAGGTTCTTGCTGTCAACTGACGCAGGTGAGTCATATCATCAATCAAGAAGTATGTTGCAGTCGTTTAGTGACTGAATGCCCTATCAAAAGCATCACAATAACTGTGACGAATGGTAGCCTGGGCAACGTAACATTTACTGGTTCGTGGGCTCCTTGCTTTGGTAATCTGATTAATTCGCCCTTAACAACTATGACTTGGGCTTCCTCTTGCCCAACACCCGTTCCAAGTTCTGCCGTTACCGTTTGCCCAATTGCGACAGGTATTCCCGTTATCATACACTACACCATCACATTTATCAATGGTGAGGTATGCGATAGATTTGATACATTGCAATGCCCGGTTAAGAATTGCTGTCAATTAACTCAAGTGAGTCATATTATCAATCAAGACATCTGTTGTAGCCGTTTAGTAACTGAATGCCCTATCAAAACCATCAAAATAACCGTTACGAATGGCACTTTAGGCAATGTTACCTTCACAGGTCCTTGGTCGGCTTGCTTTAGCAATTTGACAAATTCAGCCTTAACAACTATGACATGGGTTTCATCTTGCCCTACGCCTGTTCCGAGTTCTGCTGTTACTGTTTGCCCAAATGCAACAGGTATTCCCGTTACCATACATTATACTATCACATTCATCAACGGTGAAGTATGTGATAGATTTGATACAATGGAATGCCCGATTAAGGGTTGTTGCAAATTAGTACAAGTCGATCATGTATCAAATCCTGAAATTTGTTGCAGCCGTTTATTTTCTCCATGCCCTATTAAAAGCATTCAAATCAGCGTGATAAATGGCACATTAGGCAATGTAACATTCTCCGGATTAAATGCAGCCTGTTATACTAATTTAGTGAATTCCTCGCTCACTTCAATGAATTTTACACCCTCGTGCACTTCAACATCGGGTATTGGCGTTACCGTTTGCCCCAAAGCAACGGCTAATCCAGTGACTGTAGTATATGTCATTACCTTCTTGAATGGACAAATTTGTGAAAAGGTGGATAAGTTTGAGTGTGTTTTAAATTGTTGTCAAACAACGCAAGTTTTCAATTTGGCTCCTGTTGATGTATGTTGCAGTCGATTAATTACTCAATGCCCTGTGAAGAGCGTTACTGCAACCGTTGTAAACGGCTCATTGGGCGATGTCTCTTTTACAGGAACTTCAGCCGGATTGTATACAGGTTTGACAAGTTCTTCGGGTACTTCCGCTACATTTATTGCAAGTGGAACGCCCACAACAGGCATTAACATGACTATTTGCCCAAAACCGACGGCTAATCCTATCACTATTAATTATGTTATTACTTTCACAAATGGTCAAAAATGTGAAAAAAAGGACGTCTTTTCATGTAAAATTCCACCATGTATCATTAATGCCTGTATTCCTTACAAGACGAAGGGATTGAATGCTAAATTGAGCGTAATAGCCACCAGTAGTTTCCCAATTGTTCTCTATTTCTGGGAATTTGGCGATGGTGGTACAGAATTTACCACCTCACCAATGTCTTCAATCCATACTTATCCGTCCGCTGGTACTTATACTGCTTGCGTGACTATTTATACCAATTTTGGCGGTGATATTTGTATCTGTAAGAAAAAATTCTGTAGATTAATCACTGTTATACCAGGCGTAAAATTAAATGTACCGTGCCCACAACCTTCTGAATCAGATGCCGGCATTATTGATTCGGATATAGACGAATTGAGTAAAATTGTGGTTTCACCGAATCCAAGTAGCGGTGACTTCCATATTGTATTGGAAAATGCTAAAAAATTACTGGATACTGA
>JAYTON010000472.1:0-5537 GCA_043747725.1 Saprospiraceae bacterium | reverse complement strand
AATAAGCCCATCACCTATTACCTATTACTCATCACCTATTGCCTATGTTTAAACTCTTGTCAAGAAACGACAAAGGGTTGTTTAGATGTTAGGGCGACAAATTTTGATGTGACGATCACGCAAGCCTGTGCAGATAATTGCTGCATTTATCCGTATTTGACTTTGCAAGTCGATCATTTTTATGACACAACTAAATTTAGTTTCAATAAAAAATATAAAATTGATAATGTGGCGGATAGTATTGAGTTTTTGAGTTTTCAATTCTATCTATCTGATTTTCAAGTAGTTACGAGTGATAATAAAACAGCGACCGTTATTGATAGCATTTTAATTGCTCGAAATAACGATACCATTAAAACCTTGAGCAACTATGCGCTCGTAGGTAAAAACAACGGCTTTGAATTTAAAATTGGGAAGTTCGATAAACCGACAAAATATGCTAAAGTTAAATTTCAAGTAGGCTTGGATAATATAGCGAATCAAGCAATACCGAGTAAAATGCCCGCCGGCACCCCCCTCAGTACACAAAACGATTCGATGTATTTGAAAGCACTCAACACGTATATTTTTAATAAAATTGTGTATAAAGTAAAAAGTAAACCCGATACAGTGAGCCTATTTATCACAACCGCTACGCCTCTTACATTTACTAAAAATATATCTTTTACTGAGGGGTTCGATGCGAAGATTCCTTTGAAAATTGATTATAAAAAGTTTATAAAAGACATAAATTTTACCGATACAAAAGACAATATCAAACTTAAAATCGTTAATAACACACCGAGTGCTTTTATTATTCAATAAACATCAGTAGATATTGGGATATTAGACTGTTTAAAAAAAACTCTGCTAAAATTTAAACCTATTTTAAAATATGAAAAAATTATTACCTATTTTATTAGCCCTCATTATTATTAGCTCATCTTCAAAATGTAAGGATGACACAGTCGTCGTGGATAAAGGAAACGGCACTGTTGAGATGAATTTCAAAGCAAAATTCAATGAATTGCCGTTTTCGCTCAACAAAACGTATGATTATAATGGTAAAAAAATACGCTTTTCACGATTCAGTTTTTTTGTTTCTAATATTGCCGCGTCCACTTCGGCTGCTTCTACGACGGTGAATAAATCGGTTACGCTTATTGATTTTAAAGATGTTTTGGATTCGGTGAAAGCGACTAAAGGCGTTACGGACATTGTGAGCAATGTGGCCTTAGATAATGTTCAAACAGTCGGTTTTGGTTTAGGTGTCGCTTCGGATTTGAATAAAAAAACGCCGAAAGATTATCCATCTACCAATCCCCTATCTGAACCATCCGCTTATTGGACGGATTGGAACAGCTATATTTTCTGCAAGTTCGATGGCTTAGTGGACAGCAATAACGACGGTGTTTTTGAATCAGGTTTCGCGATTGAAATAGGTGGCAATGATGCTTATCGCAATATCAGTTTCAATAAAACATTGGTAACGACGAATCAAACGGCTGCAGTGAATTTTGAATTAGACATTAACAAATTGTTTACGGGCATTAATATTACACAGTTTTTAGGCGATGCCCCCAGCATGAAAGTTATTATGGATAATTTTAAAACGGCTTTGGTGTTGAAATAATGGGATATTATAAGTTTCAAAACTTGCAGCAAGTTGTATGTCATAAAAAACCTATCACATGAAAAATTTACTCTTCGTTTCACTTATTTTCACCGTCTTATGCACGTCTTCAAAGTGCAAAGAAGATGTCGTTACCCCTAAACTCACGGGTGCCATTGAATGGAATATCAAAGCAAAATTCAATGAACAACCATTTCAATTGAATAAAATATACAACTATAATGGTAAAAAGGTGCGCTTTTCAAGGTTAAGTTTTTATGTTTCTAATATCTCTACTAATCGTAAATTATCTTCTGTTTCGGTAGTAGATGTGCCAATTGCTATGATTGATTTTAAAGAAATAGATGATTCCATTAAAGCAAGTAAAGGCCTCATCCTTAATTTTAATGGATACCAAACAAGCGATATAGATCAAGTCAATTTCGACATAGGCGTAGCATCAAATTTAAACTCAAAAAAACCGAAAGACTATCCTACAACCAATCCGCTTTCCGAAACATCTAATTATTGGGATGCGTGGAACAGTTATATTTTCTTGAAATTTGAAGGCTCTTTGGATAAAGACGGCGATGGACAATTCGAAACGGGCATTACCTTACATGCAGGGGGAAATGAAGTTTATCAAAATATGAATTTCAGCAAAGCTTTTTCAATAAAAGAAAATGAAACCACCCCCCTCAGTATGGAACTCGATTTGAATAAATTCATCAACGGCATTGACATGGAAACATACAATTCAACGCATCAAATTGGCGATTTGCCGACGATGAAAAAAATGATGGGAAATTTTCAAACTGCATTAATCATTAAATAGGTCTGATGTCAAAATATATTCTTTCATTCATAATCATTTTATTCGTCATTGCCTGTGGTAAAGATATGCCTCAGACTATTGTTGATACCGATGATTTAGGTAAAATTACTTACTCACCTACTTCATTTGATTTAAAAATACCGCCTAATTTTCCAAAAATGGATATTCCTGCCGATAATCCGCTCACGACTGAGGGAGTCGAATTAGGTAGGCGTTTGTTTTATGATCCGATTCTTTCACGCGATAGCACACAATCCTGTTCGAGTTGTCATTTAGCAGTCGGAAGTTTTACGGACAATAAAGCCGTCAGTAAAGGCGTAGATGGTTTGAATGGAACACGCAGTGCCATGTCCTTAGAAAATATTGGTTTTGTCAATAAAGGTTTATTTTGGGATGGTCGAGTAAAAACGCTTGAAGAGCAAGCCCTTTTGCCCGTAGAAGACCCGATAGAAATGCATAATATTTGGGAAAAAGCCGTTGCCAAACTCAAAGCGCATTCGGATTATCCCACACGCTTCCGCAAAGCCTTTGGCATTGCCAGTAAAAATGATTTGACCAAAGAGTTAACCGTCAAAGCCCTCGCTCAATTTGAAAGAACTCTCATCAGTGGCAATGCTAAGTTTGATAAAATATTCAGGCGTGAAGATTTTTTCACCGACGATGAATTGAGCGGTTATGAACTCTTTTTCAACGCATCTGGTGCGCCCGATGCGCAATGCGGACATTGCCACACCTCACCATTTATGAACAATAATGATTATTTTAACAATGGTTTAGACAGTGCCAAAACACTCGACGATTTTAAAGATAAAGGCAGAGGCAAGTTTACAGGCAAACAGTTTGACAATGGAAAATTCAGAGCACCAACGCTCAGAAATATAGAATTCACTGCACCCTATATGCACGACGGACGTTTTAAAACCTTAGATGAAGTGATGGAACATTACGCTTCAGGCGGTCATTATGCCGATAATGTGGATCCATTTATCCCTCAAATCAAGCAAATTAAGCTCACTACTAAGCAAAAACAGCAAATTTTACTCTTTTTGAAAACTTTGACGGATAAAGATTTTATGAATAATCCGGCGTTTCAGAATCCGTTTAAGTAATAGCCCCCTAACCCCCAAAGGGGGAACCGATTTGGAAGTATTTAAAATTAAAGCTATAATCTTATAATATTTCGAGTACGATTCCTCCTTTGGGGGTTAGAGGGGTGGTCTATTCTCAATACCCCTCAGTATCCGCCAACTCAATGAGCTTATCCGCAGACTTTTCACAATCAAATTGGTTGATTTCAAGAATATGTTTTTGCGGAGATTTATTATTTTCAAAACCGTGCATATACGTTTTGTCATAATATTTTAAAGCCATAGCGGCGGCTGTTTCAAAATCATCTTTTTCAATCCAGTCAATGGTTTTTTTAAGATTTTCAGTGCCTAATTTGGAAGCAATTTTTTGAAATGAAAGGATTAAATCATCTTTTGAAGTCTGTGTATAAACATTGACCAAATGGTTAACACGGTCAAAAAAGGGAATTTCGATATGAATTAAGGGGGCAGATTTCATTTGATCCCAAAAACCTTGCGGCATAGATACAGAACCAATATTGCGGCTTTCATTCTCCACCCATACCCTTTTTTCAGGATTTATTTTTCTGAAAATTTCATACAAATTGTTTTCAAATTGCTCTACAGAAGGCTGTTGCTCCTCGCCTATCCAACCGAAAGCTGAACCTTTGTGATTAGCCAAATCTTCTAAATCAATGATTTGTTCACCGCGTTTTTCTAATTCTTTCAGAATGGGCGTTTTACCGCTACCCGTTTTTCCTCCAAGAAGAATGACTTTAAGTGGTTGATTGTCAAAGCGTTGTAAAATAAAATTTCTATAATTTTTATAACCGCCGTCTAAAGTCACGACATCAAAACCAGCCATTTGCATTAGCCATGCCATTGAACCGCTGCGTTTTCCTCCTCGCCAGCAGTGAATCAAAATCTTCCGATTCGGCGACCATTTAATCGCTTGCTTCACAAAACCCGCCATTTTAGGACCGACAAATTCCAAACCTTTTATCAAAGCATTTTCAGCCGACACTTGTTTATAGAGTGTGCCGACTTTAGCCCTTTCTTCATCATTAAAAAGCGGTAAACTTAAAGCGTTGGGAATATGAGCATGAGCATACTCAGCAGGCGAGCGCACATCAATTAAGACTCGGTCAATCGCGTAATGCCAGAGGTCAGCCTGTTGAATTTTTTCCATAATGGCGAAATTATGAAAAAAGTGGTCTAATTTCTAAACATCTATTATCTAACATATAAATGAGGGGCAAAAAAAAACCCGTAGAGGACTTCTACGGGTAACGAAACGAATTTTACAATTCTTTAACCAAAACTTACACACATACATTTAAAAGCGAATACCATGCCAAATATTATAAAATGCCATAATTTTTTATTTTTTCTCATAAAATTTTTTATTTTAATACATTATTTAGGGTATAAATTACTTTTTTACCGAATATTGACGGAGCAATTTGAAATTATAGTGATAATGAATTTAAAAGTTTTTCTAACACCGTTTCAAAACTTACCTTTGCTTTGATTGTTTATTGCCTTATTTGACAAACCTAAATAGATTTTAATTTTATGGAAATCACTCGAATCCTGTTTTCTGATTTGCCCATGCTCGCCAAAATGGATAGAGCCTATTCTGAAGAAGAACCCACCCTCAGAAAATTTTATAAATATCCCGTTGACATCTCATCTTTCAAACAAGTTATTGAGGATAAAGCAAAGGAAAAGACGAATCGAGAAGTGCTTGTTTCGGTTTTGAAAAAGCAATATTCAGGCTTAAATACTGAGGGGGGTGCTACTGCCAATATTGAAAAATTAATACAGAAAAATACTTTTACAGTTACAACCGCCCATCAACCGAGCCTTTTCACGGGACCACTTTATTTCATTTATAAAATATACTCAATCATTCATTTGGCGAATAAACTCAATGCGTATTACCTTGACAATCAATTTATTCCAGTATTTGTCATCGGTGGAGAAGACCATGATTTTGAAGAAGTGAATTTTATCAATATTTTTAATAAAAAAATAACTTGGG
>JAYTON010000471.1:0-1973 GCA_043747725.1 Saprospiraceae bacterium | reverse complement strand
CCGGTTGGAGATTTGCGAATTGGACAAATAATAGCACCATCATTTCAACGGACTCTACATTCAAATATGCAGTGGGTAACGCAGCGGTTGCTTTAGTAGCTAATTTTAAAAATATCAGCGGCATCAATGAATTGCCAAACGAGGCTTTCAAAATATATCCAAATCCAACAAAAGGGCATTTTGTTATTTCAATAAATCAAGATAATATCTTAAAAATCAATCCTTTAAACGGATTAAATAATTTAAGTGTTTTCAACGTTTTAGGTGAAATAATATTGAAAACACCCATTTTACAGAATCAAAAAGAGATTTCAATGGATATGAGTATTCAGCCAAAAGGCATTTATTTTATCCATATCCAAACAGAAGCGGGGCAATTGACAAAAAAGTTAATCATTGATTGATAATAAAATCAGAAATAATGTGAAAAATGGTGTTTCCTATTTAATTTTCACCTTTGATTTAGTATTTCCAAAAACTTATTTATAACTAATAAAAAAAATAAAATGAAATTAGTTTTCATCCTCACACTGACAGCTCTGTCTATAACAGCTTTCGGTCAAAAAAATAAAAAGAAGGCAGTCAATGAAGACGAATACCCTGTAAAAATGAAAATGATACTGGGAAAACCGTTGGATTCGCTTTTAGTCATTAATTATTTAATTCCAGAAGCCGTTGAAATCATCAACGGAAAACGGCAGTTGAAAAACGATAAAATCACCATGACGATTTTGGAAAAATCAACTGGCGGTGATGCAGAAACGCGTCCTTTGTATATGCATATTCTGTTTTATGCTAACTGGTATGCCACCGAAGCAGGCTTGGCAGATAGCTTAGGCAAGTTTAATATGCGCTTGATGGAAAGGTTTCCAAAAGAAGTTATCCGTTATTTTAAAAAAGCAGAGACTGATAAACGCATTGAAGATGCTCAAAAAGCATTCAATTACAATCTGGCTTTTGAATTAAATAGCAAAGATGATCCAGAAACGGCTTTCGATGAATTCACTGAAAAGGTTTTGAAAACCTATAAAAGCAAAGAGACTAAGCCTGTAGATGAGATTCTGAAAGCAGTACGAAAACTCATGAAGAAAAAGTGAATTAATTAGGAATTTAAAATTAGGAATTAGGAATTTTGTACTTTCCTAATTCTTCATTCCTAATTCCTAATTAATATTTGTTGTAATTTTGATAATTAAAATCTTAGAAAATGGCAACAATGCAATTAAAAACTGTTCAACCAATGAGCGACGAAGAATTTTATCAATTCTGCCGTGAGAACAGTCAGTATCGTATTGAAAAAAACAAACATGGGAAGATTATAGTTATGGAACCAACTAATTCAGAAACAGGCAATTATAACAACGAAATATCTTATGAAGTGACTCATTGGAATCGGCAAACACACATGGGAAAGGCTTTTGATTCTTCCACAGGTTTCAAAATCCAAAACGGGGCAACCCTTTCGCCAGATGTATCATGGATTTTGAATGAACGATGGAATGATTTGCCAGAAGAAGAACGGCGGCGTTTTGCGCGCATTACACCTGATTTTGTTATCGAATTGCGCTCATCGCCCGATGATTCGTTGAAGGATTTAAAAGAAAAAATGGAAGAATATATCGAAAATGGGGTGCGATTAGCTTGGTTGCTCGATAGAATTGGTGGAAAAGCATATGTTTATCGCCCCAATCGCCCTATTTCTATTTTTGAAAATTTTGATACTGATGTCCTTTCGGGAGAAGATGTTTTGCCCGGCTTTGAATTGAAATTATCCATTTTAAAATAGTCATAGAAAGTTCATAAAATACTGAGGGGGTACTTCGATTCGTTGAAGCACCCCCTCAGTATTTTTATAAAAATTTTAAGGGCTTTCCTATAAAAACCTCAAATTTCTAAGCCAGAACAAAAGTGCGTCAAAATCATCTGTAAACTCATCAATTTGAGCGGCTAAATTCTTTGGTCTATTTTTAATT